>CAVCIX010000017.1:0-24759 GCA_963602505.1 Anaerovoracaceae bacterium
AATAGAATAGAATAGAATAGAATAGCCGTATTGTGAGTGCTCAATCATGTTGTTATAATGGGATTATAACAACTATTTGAGGATTGAATTTATGAAAAAGATGTTTGATAAAATATTTAAAACATGTCATTGCGAGCGAAGCGAAGCAATCCAAAATAATAAAATGGATTGCCATGTCGCTAGCGCTCCTCGCAATGACAATAAGGTTGACTCACCACTCACTACTCACAACTCACTAGTGAAGGCGATAGCCTTCACGTTAGCTGAAACCCTTGTCGTAATGGGTATTATCGGCGTGGTTGCAGCGCTTACTATTCCGAACTTAAACCAATCAACAGGCGACAGAGAAAAAGTCGCTAAATTGAAAAAGGTTTATGCGAATTTAACAGACGCGTTTGGTCGTGCTACTGCGGTTTATGGAAATCAAGATGAATGGTGTACAAATTTACCACAAGGTACAACTTGTGCTGAAAGAGTTGCAGATAGACTAAAAGAATTTATGAAAATTTCTAAGGATTGCGGTAATAATGAAGGATGTTTTTCAACTTCTCCACTTTTAATGTTAGATGGAAGTCAATATGCTCAAGATTATGCAGAAGATTTAACCCGTAGTGGTGCCGAAATGTTTATACTTGCAGATGGTACTTCAGTTGCTATTGTAGCTGGTTTTGCTGGTTCAACATCCGTAAGTTATAATATACATATTTACGTTGATATTGATGGACCAACAAAAGGTAAAATGCAAGAAGGTGTAGATAAATTTAGCTTTTACATATTGGAAGATGGTATTTATCCAGTCGGTGGTGGAGATTGCTTTGATGATGGTCTATCAGGCGGTTGGTTTGATACCTATGACACCTTCCCAGCTATGTGGGTAATCCAAAATGGAAACCTAGATTACCTAAAATGCGCAGATGACCTAGACTGGGACTCAAAGACGTCTTGCAAATAGACAATAAGTCAATAAGCGATTAAGACAATAAGTTCATTTATATTAAAAATGTCTTTTTATATAAATCGACTTAACGTCTTGATGTCTTATCGTCATATAGTCTAAAAGTTAACTCACAATTAAACCATTTCACGCAGTTTTTTTAGTTGGTCGCGAATTTCTGCTGCTCGCTCAAAATCAAGTATTTTCGCAGCTTTATGCATATCTTTTTCTAGTTTTGTTATAAGTTTTGGTAAATCCTTTTTATCAATTCCTAAATCAACCATTTCTTCTGCAACAATATCCTCAAGCGTTCTATAACTTGCAACAAGCGCAAGAAGGTTGTTTTCAATAGGTTTTTTGATTGTTTGCGGAATAATTCCATACTTCTTATTGTGCTTAAGTTGAATTTCGCGTCGGCGCTCTGTTTCTTGTATTGCGTTTTGCATAGAATCAGTGATGTTATCGGCGTACATAATAACTTCACCGCAAGAATTACGCGCTGCACGACCGATTGTTTGAATTAAACTTGTTTGCGAGCGCAAAAATCCTTCTTTATCCGCGTCCATAATCGCAACAAGTGAAACTTCTGGAATATCCAACCCTTCACGAAGTAGGTTAACTCCGATTAAAACGTCATATTCGCCAAGTCGTAAATCCCTCAAAATCTCAATACGTTCAAGAGATTGAATTTCACTATGCAAGTATCTCACGCGGATTCCTTCTTGTAAAAAGTAATCGCACAAGTCCTCTGCCATTCGTTTTGTAAGCGTTGTAATCAAAACGCGTTCATTCTTTTGCGTGCGTTTTTCAATCTCAGCTTTTAAATCTGGAATTTGCGATTCTATTGGACGAACGTAAATTTTAGGGTCAACAAGTCCAGTTGGTCTGATGATTTGTTCTACATATTGTTGCGAAGTCGTCAATTCAAATTCAGCAGGGGTTGCGGAAATATAAATTTTTTGTCCAACTTTATTGAAAAATTCTTCATTTGTTAACGGTCTGTTATCCTTTGCACAAGGCAATCTGAACCCATATTGAATAAGTGTATCTTTTCTTGCCGCGTCGCCGTGTGACATGCCTTTTATTTGTGGCAAGGTTACGTGTGATTCATCAATAACGGTTAAAAAATCTCCTTGGAAATAGTCTAAAAGCGTTGCTGGCGCTGAACCTACAGGACGACGCTCGATAATTCTTGAATAATTTTCAATTCCTGAACAGTAGCCCATTTCTTTAATCATTTCAATATCGTATTTCACGCGTTGTTCAAGTCGTTGCGCCTCAATAAGCTTGTTCTCGCTTTTTAAAACGGCAAGTCTTGATTGAAGTTCTTGGCGAATTAAAGAAATAGTTTCATCAACATTTTCATCGTATGCAAGATAGTGAACCGCAGGATAAATAACAGTTTTTTCAACCGCTTCAAGCACTTCACCAGTTGTTGCGTCTATTTTTACAATTTTTTCGATTTCATCACCGAAAAAGTAAACTCTTGTGATAATTTTTTCGTAACTTGGAATAATTTCGACAATATCGCCTCTTGCTCTAAAGTTTGCACGCTCTAAAACAAGGTCGTTTCTAGTGTATTGAACGTTCACAAGGTGTTTAAGCAAGTCCTCGCGTGATAATTCCATACCGACAGATAACTCAATTGAGCCTTTGAAGTAGTTTTCAGGCAACCCCAAACCGTAAATGCAACTTACAGACGCGATTACAATAACGTCGTTTCTTTCATAAAGACTTCTTGTCGTGTTGTGACGAAGTCGGTCAATTTCTTCGTTTATGCTTGCTGATTTTTCGATATACGTGTCAGTTCTTGGAATGTATGCTTCAGGTTGGTAATAATCGTAATAACTGATAAAATATTCCACCGCATTTTCTGGAAAAAGTTCTTTAAATTCGTTATAAAGCTGAGCTGCAAGAGTTTTGTTGTGCGCAATAATAAGTGTCGGTTTTTGAACCTGTTGAATAACGTTTGCAATCGTAAAAGTTTTACCAGAACCTGTAATTCCCAGTAAAGTTTGCGCGTCAAAGCCAAGGTTAACGCCATTTACAAGCTGTTCAATCGCTTGCGGTTGGTCACCCGATGGAGAATATTTCGAAACAAGTTTAAAACGTTTATTACTTTCCATAACTATATTTTAAACCATAAATAAAAATTTTTAAATATAGTGAAAAGGGTTGAATTTTTCGAAAAATAGGTTATAATAATAGTGAAGCAAGTGGAATTAGTTCTCAGCTAATTTTTTCACCACCTGTTTTATTGTTAGTTAAATAAAACTAGCGTTATGATTGCAATTGTCAACGCTAGTTTTTGTTTGTTCAACAAAGTTGCTATTATAAAATATATAACGGCTAGCGTTTTAACTGTAGTCATAATCATCACCTCTTTTCTTGACGTAAGTACCGTCAGTAAAAAAAGATTGGTGGTGACCACTTGCTTCTTTTATATATTAGCATTTTGTCGTAAATTTTTTATCGTACTGATGATTTAGTTTTTGTATAAAAAGCAATCTCTATCGTGTGAGTTGATAATGCCGATGGCTTGGAGGTATGAGTAAATAATAGTTGTGCCGACAAATTTCATTCCGCGACGTTGTAAGTCTTTTGAAATCGAATCTGACAAATCAGAGTGAGTTTTGTCAGTTTCAAAATAAGTTTTTTCCCCTGCAAAAGTTTTTAAATATTCATAAAATGTGCCAAATTCAGCTTGAATTTGTTTGAATATTTTTGCATTGTTTATGCTTGCTTTTATTTTTAACTTATTCCTGATAATGCCTTTATTTTCAAGTAATTCTGAGATTTTATTGTCATTGTATGTGCAAATTTTGTTTAGGTCAAAATTGTCGTAAGCTTTTCGAAATTCTTCGCGCTTATTCAAAACACATTCCCACGACAGACCAGCTTGAAACGACTCTAAAATGAGCATTTCAAACAAATAATGCTCATCAAAATTTGGAATACCCCATTCTTTGTCGTGATATTCAATGTATTTTGGATTTTTTAGATTGCACCATTTACATCTGTTCATTTTAGTCAAACTCGCATTGCCAATTTGGGTCGTTGTAAGCTTTAAAGCACATTTCAATTTGCGCCTTTGTATTTTTTTCGGTGGCTAAATTTTCTGGAATTTCGTCCAATGCAAAATATTTTGTTTCTGTTGTTTCTGAATTTTCTTTAAATTCTCCGCCAAGAAGTTCACATAAAACAAAAATTTTACAAACGCCATAAGCGTAAGGTGGCGGATTATGTTTGTTTCTATCGTGCAAGGCTATGACTTTTGTGGCTTTTACGCTCAATCCTGCTTCTTCTCGAACTTCTTTTTCGGTATTTGATTTCACTGTTTCTAACACATCTTGCCAGCCCCCAGGAAGTGACCAAGTATCGTTATTTTCGTGAACCAATAAAATCTTGTTATCTTTTATAATTACTGCTCTTGTGTCTAATTTTGGTGTTTGATAGCCAGTTTCATTGCAGAATAAATTTTTAACTTTTTCAATCGGCAAATTAGAATTTTCAGCAAGCATTTCGGCTGAAATTTCGCGA
The DNA here is from genome assembly GCA_963602505.1 of Anaerovoracaceae bacterium. Classification (GTDB taxonomy): domain Bacteria; phylum Cyanobacteriota; class Vampirovibrionia; order Gastranaerophilales; family Gastranaerophilaceae; genus UBA6984. Next base: position 4,475 of record CAVCIX010000017.1, read on the forward strand.
AGTCTTTCATATCGTTCCTTGTCGTAAACGCTTTCGGTATAAGCTAAACCAGCTTGCGCAAGGCTTTGAACCTCCATTGCTAATTCTAACCATTTCTCCATAAAAAAACTCCTTTGATAAAATTATATCATAGGAGTTTTTTGTTTTGTGTGAAATTTTATTTTCCGCAACAATGTTTGAATTTTTTACCGCTACCGCAAGGACATTTGTCGTTTCTTCCGACATTTGAGTAATCGATATTTGATTTTTCCTCTTTTTCAACGACATAATTCAAAGTATTTGTGAAAACTTTTGAGTTATAAAGAATAGTTGTTTGTGAGTAAATTTTGTGATTTACGTACTCGTGCTTATATTCGTTAAACAACCCGTCAAGCGTCATATTGTTTTCTGTAACTTTGTTTGCAAGGGTCGTGAAGTTCGGGTATTTGTCGTTAATTCTTTTTAAGATATTTGTTGAAATTGTTGGCGATGTGATGAAATATTCAATACATTCTTTTGCACCTTCAATATTTTCTAAAGAATTTTGTTCTAAAATCGTCAAAAGTGTTTTGTAGAAAGGAATTACGTAAAGTCCGTATTCTTTATCATAGATTATGCCTGCATCATAAACTTTTTTGTGTGAAGAAAATCCGTCTAAAGATTTTTCTACAAAGTTGTCATAATCGTTGTTCAAATCCTTGATTTCAAAGTATTTTAAAGGACTTGGTACTTCAAGTTTTCCGTCAAGATTGACTGGTGTTTTGTTTTCTGAATAATCGTTAAATTGTCCAATAATATCGTCTGCAAATTGGCTTGATGTAATAATTTCATCTGTTTTGAAGGCGTCGATAAAATTTTCGTACATAACTTTAATGTTATTTTCGATTTCTTGTTGTTTCTGTGGATTATTTTCATATACCAAATAAGGCTCTTGGATAATTTTTGCCATAGCATAACGAGTTGCGTCATCGCGTTTGTTTGATGCTAAATGACCTGTCATTTCCGCAATATAAAATTCGTTTTTGTGCTCAAAAATTCTAGCAACAATGAATTGACCAATGCCAAAACCTCTGTAATCAGTCATTTTTGCAGTAGAAATTAAGGTGTAATTTTTTTCGTTAATCATGTTGTAAACTTCAAATCCATTTTTTAGAATTTTCTTAATTTCAAAGATTGAGGTAAAAGCGTTCTCCATAGATTTTGAAATTTCGGTTCCATTTTTAGAGTTAAACATCATTAAAGGGTTTTTGTTTTTGTCGCCTAATAAATTTCTTTCAAATATATAAGTAATATAGTATTCTTTTAACTTTTCATCAGGCAAATCGTAAATGCCCAAAGTCTTTTTGTATTCTGAGAAATCAGCGCTCAGTTGTTCGTCTGTTTTTATAAAATCATAAATATTTTCCAATGTTTGATTAATTTCTTCTGCAATTGTTAGTGTTTCCATTTTTAACCTCTTATTATTATTTGATATAAGATAATTAAACTTTAAGCAAATAAAAATTACAATACCGACAGTAGAGGGATTTTTTCATGATATATTTATATATATACATGTGTAACTAGGGGAAAATAATGTTTGATAATTTAAGCGAAAAATTACAAGGTATCATAAGACAAACTACTGGTAAAGAACTTACGCAAGACAATATGCAAGAGGCTTTGCGCGAAATCAGACGTGCGTTGTTAGAGGCTGATGTTAACTTGCGTGTTGTGAAGGCTTTTATTTCAAACATCAAGGATAGAGCTGAAGGGGAACAAGTTTTAAAAGGTGTTGACCCTGCTCAACAATTGGTTAAGATTGTTCATGACGAGTTAGTTGCCTTGTTGGGTAATACCACTCAACCTTTGAATTTAACTGGTCATCCAAGTGTTATTATGATGCTAGGTTTGCAAGGTTCTGGTAAAACAACCTCTAGTGCAAAATTAGCGGTAAAACTTAAAAAAGAAGGCAAAAATCCATTATTAGTTGCCTGTGACGTATATCGTCCAGCTGCGGTTAAACAATTACAAACCTTGGGGGCGCAAATTAATACTGAGGTTTACGCGGAGGAAGGTGTTACTGATGTTCAATCAATCGTACAACACGCCTTAAACCACGCAAAAGAAAACGGTTTTAACGTTGTAATCCTTGATACTGCTGGTCGTTTGCAAATTGATACCGATATGATGGCAGAATTGTTATTGATTGATAGAATTTTTGCACCACAAGAAAAATTACTTGTAATTGACGCTATGACTGGTCAAGAAGCAGTTAATGTTGCCGAAAACTTCGACGCACAACTTGATTTGACAGGTTTAGTTTTGACAAAATTAGACGGTGATTCTCGTGGTGGTTCTGCGTTGAGTGTTGTTTATTGTACTAAAAAGCCAATTAAATTAACTGGTACAGGCGAAAAAATTGACGCGCTTGAAGATTTTTACCCAGAAAGAATGGCTACAAGAATTTTAGGCATGGGCGACATTGTTTCACTTGTAGAGCGTGCAAAAGAAGTTTTTGACGAGGATGAAGCTAAAAAACTTCAAGAAAAAATGAAAAAAGCTGAATTTACTTTTGACGATTTCTTAAATATGAAACGTCAAATGAGTATGTTTGGCTCAATTGACCAAATTTTGGGCATGCTTCCAGGCATGAATATTAAAAAAGAAGATAGAGAATTGATTTCTCACGAAGGCGAAAAACAATTTAAAAGGATTGAAGTGTTTATTCAAAGCATGACACCTGAAGAACGTTCAAATCCACAATTGTTGAACTCTAGCCGTAAAAAAAGAATTGCAGAAGGCTCAGGTATTCCACTTCATGACATCAATATTTTCGTAAAACAATTTGAACAAATGCGCTCTATGATGAAGGGTATGAACCAAATGAAGGGCATGATGGGCAAAATGGGCGGTTTTGGATTGCAAAAAATGATGCAGTCTATGAGAAATTTTAAATAATTTAAAATTTATAGAAATAAAAAATAGCCTACCTGCATTAATATAAAGAGTGTGTTTTTTTGCGATGAAATTTCTTATCCTAAATATATGAATTTAGGTAAAACACAATACAAAAAAATGCGTTTGGAGGAACTCGTCGAGAATGCTCAAAATAACGATTATAAGGCGTTAGAGGAGTTAATTCGACGCGAACAAAAAAATGTTTTTGCGACCTTTACCTACCTTAATCGAAAAAATGATAATGTTTACGACTTAACTCAAGAAGCTCTTTTGAAAATGGCAAAAGGGTTACCAAATTTAAAAAATCCAAAATTATTTAGAAGTTGGTTAAATCAAATTGTCATGAACTTGTTTTATGATAATTTGCGAAAATTAAACCGTGTTCCGCCAATGTTACCTTTGGAAGCTGACGAAGCAAATCCATACTCAACAAATCCGCAGGTTTATATTCCAGATAAAAGATGTAAACCTTTGGAGAAATGTTTGTCCAACGAATTAGATAGCGTGATAAAACACGAAATGCAACAACTTCCGGATTATTTTAGAGTGCCTATTGTTTTAAGAGAACTGCAAGGGTTGTCTTATGATGAAATTGCTCAAATTACAAAAACAAATGTCGGTACTGTAAAATCAAGGATTTCACGCGCAAGAAGCAAATTACAAGAAGGTTTGAAGAATTATATTTAAGGAGAATAAAACATGGCACAAGATTTAACTTGCTCTCAAGTTATCGCATTGTTGACTTATTACGTACAAGGAAAAACGAATTATCAAGTTACAAATTTCATAGAATCGCATTTGAAAAAATGTAAATCTTGTCGTGCCAAGTTGGAAACCTTGAAAAAAGTTTTAAAAGAGTTAGAGGAAGAAAAAAATAAACTTGATGAGATAGAGGTTAAAAAAGTAGTGCCAATCTCTTCTTATGGGACAAATTTTATAGAAAAAATGTCCGCATATTTAGACAATGAACTTTCGGATGAAGATACTGTAAGGTTCAAAAGGTTCGCAATTGCAAATCCACCTGTACGCAAAGAACTAGAGGCGATGTATAAGGTTAAAAATGCCATAAATTCCTCTTTTGAAAAAACAAAAAATACTTTCAAAGACGATTTTACCAAAGATATAATCGTAAAATTAAACGTGCAGGATGTCATTACAATGAAAGACCCTGTATTTAAGATTGTATCAGTTTTTGTGGCAATTCTTACGCTATGCTCTTTAGGTGTTGTTATTTTATTTTAATTAACAGAATACGAATAAGAAAATTATAGAAGCCAAGCATAATGCGGGTCCAAATGGCATGTGCGAGATTTCGTTATTTTGGGGCAAATTACCATTAAGACTTTCTTCTATCATTTTTTCGTTAATTTCAGCAAGATTTTTAGGTAGGCTTTGAATAAGTCTTATAGCTAAGAAAATTCCGCTTATTACAAGCACAAAATAGATTACCCATCTTAAAATTACAGTATCAGCATTGTTGAAATAAAGTACAAAAATTAAATCTGTAATTGTTGCAACAATAAAAATTATAAAAGTTGAAAATGTTGTATAATCTTGTTTTTTGAAGAATTTTATCAATAAAGCTGGCAGGCATGTTAAAACTTGGATTAAAAATGCGCCACCTAATATATATAATACATGTTTCCAACCGAAGCATGCTCCCAAAGCGCCAGCGATAAAAATGTCGCCAATGCCGATAATCATTGTTCTTAGAGTTAGGTATCCGAAGGCAAAAATTAATGCAATTACGCCTGCGCCAACTAAAATTCCAAGGATTGCCGCGATAAATGAAGTGTTAAAAATCCAAGTGTGTCCTTGATATAAATTTCCGAAGTTGAAAAAGTTATAAATTACGCCAAACGCGCCTAAAATGTAGCTATGAACGTTAAATGCGACATGCTCTTTTATGTCTGTTGTGCTAATTACAATTAGCATGCTTATAAATATAAGTATGAAAAATAAGTTTACAGTAAATCCGAATTTTAAAAATGCGCTTAAAAATAAATATCCAGTGATAAACTCCACAATCGGGTACTGAATTGATATTTTTTCATGACAAAAACCGCATTTGCCTCTTAACAATATATAAGATAAAATCGGAATGTTGTGCCACCATTTCAATGGTGCTTGGCATTTTGGACATTTTGATGGCGGATAAACAATAGATTCCTCGCTCAATCCGCGTAAAATGACAACATTTAAAAAACTTCCGATACAAAGACCGATAATAAAAATAAAAAATCCTATAACTGCGTTAAGGCTCATTTTTCTTTGCTTTCTTGTTTGTTTTTGTCAGTAATTATATTGTAAATTTCAGATAATGCTCGTTTTAATTTTCTTGAAACTTGCATTTGAGAAATACCAAGTCTTTCAGCGATTTCTCGTTGATTTAGGTCTTCGTAATAATTTAATTCGACAACTTGTCTTAAGTTATCAGGCAATTCTTTTATTGCATGCGTAAGCATGATTTTTTCCTCGTAAGCGTTCAAAAATTCTTGGTAATCACCAGCTGGGATTTTGTCTGCAAGTGAGAAACAGTCTTCATCACTGTTTGAATAAGTTTGGTCTAAAGAAATTGTACTTTTTCTTCTATCAACTTCAATAATATCGTTGATTTTAGTTACAGGTAAAGACATGACTTGCGCAATTTGCTCGTTTGTAGGGTCTTCAATACCTTCTTCTGCAAGTTTTTTGATAACTGTGTTAATTCTAAATGCAAGTTCTTGAATTTCTCTTGGGGCTTTAATCATAGACGCTTTATCACGTAAATAGTGTCTAATTTCGCCTGTGATTAGGTAACTTGCGTAGGTTTTGAACTTTGTACTAATAGTAGGGTCAAAAAATTCAATAGCTTTTATTAAGCCTAAAGAGCCAACTTGAATTAGGTCGTCAACAGGGTCAGTAGAGCGTCTTGCCAACGAACATGCAAGTTTTTTTACAAGAGGCATGTTAGCAACAACAATTAAATTAAGTAATTGTTTCTTTTGCTTTTCGTCTGTACTTTTCTTGTACTCCAAAAGCCACTCGTTTATTTGTAACGTAGACTCATTAGTAATAGTCAATTTAACCTCGGTTTTTTTATTGGTTTTACCCTACAATTCAATTATATCATGAAAATAATGTAACGATTTATTACAAATGTGTCATGATTTTGGCAAATGATAGCAACTTTTTTTTTGAGGTTACTTGATATATACATAAGTGTTTTATTATTTGTGTGTGTAAAAAGAAATAAATAAGAAAATATTAAAAAATTATTGTTCACTTTATAAACTTAGAAAGGCATTCTAATGAAATTAGAAAAAATCCAAAATCTGTCACTTGTGTCACAACCACAAATGCAAAAAGCAACAGCGGTAAGACCTAAATTAACTTATGAGGCAGATAGCGCAACGTTCACTCGCAAGGCTGAAGACAAAGTTATTGCTATGAAAAGAGAAGGTAATGCTTTGCATGTAGCATTTACAGGCAAATTGCAAAACCCAATGGAAACAAAAGCAAGCGAAGATGCTCCAGCATTGCAATTTAGAGTAAGAGGTGTATCAAAACACCAATTAGGTACAGAAGGTGCAAGCGCAACAGCAGAAGACGATTCAGTTGTACAATTAGCAAATAGCAACTGGAAAGAAGGCGACCGTTTGAACTGGAAAGAAGAAAAAACTCGTATGGGTAAAACAATCGCATTGTCACACCCTAAATTCGGTGAAATTGGTTCAGTACCAAAAGAAATGGCAGAAGTTTTACTTCCAGTTTTAAAAGGTAAAAAACAAGATTTTTCTTTTGAATTAGGAAACGTAATTGCAGGTACTTCAAAAGGTGCTCCTACAATTGGTTTAAGAGCCGTATTAAAATATAAAGGTGATGATTCAAAAACTGCAAAAGAAGCAGCAGATGTATTCAACGGTTTATTGAATTCAGATGATCCAAAAATTTCAAAAGCAGTAATGGTTTACCAACCAGAAAAATCACCAAAACAAGTTTTAGAAAGAATTTTCGATGTAGAAGGTAAAGAAAACGGTTTAGGCAGAGTTAAAGAAATTAAGGAAACAATCGATAACATTGCAAACGAAATTAACAATCCTGAAAACAAAAAAATCTTAATTTTAGGTCACTGCAAACCAGATGGTGATACTTTAGGTTCAGTTATCGCAATGAAAGAAGCTTTAAAAGCTGCTTACCCTGACAGAGAAATTGACTGTGCAGTAGATGACAAAATCCCAGGTTTGTTCCGTGATAAAATGCCAGGTATTGAAGACGTTAAACGTCCTTACAACCCTAAAAAAATCGAAACATTAGAAAAAAATATCGAAACATTAAAATCTTTAAATACAGAAACAGCTAAAGAACAATTAAAAGTTCTAGAAAGAGATTTAGCAGAATTAAAAGATCCAAACAACTTATTTGATGCTAACCCTCTTCAAGGAAAAGCTAAAAAACAATACGATATGGTTGTTACATTAGACGTTCCAACACCAACTCGTTTCTCAGGTGCATTTAAAGATTATATCGAAGGAAGTAAAAAACAAATTTATATCGATCACCACCCTCACAGAATTACTGAATGGCAAAATGCTAAAGAAGAAACTGGTTTAGATATGAACAAAATCCACAAGAACGGTTTAGCTCTTGTATGTGACGCAGTTCCTGCAGCAACTCAATTAGTTACAATCGTAGCTGAAAAAGCAGGCGTGTTGGGTAAAATGTTCGAAAAAGGTGGTCAGGCAGCTAAGAACTTTGTTGCAAGTGTAATCACTGGTACATCAACAGATACAGGTTCATTCACAAGAACTGCAAACTTGTTACCACACCACTCAGCATTACCAGTTCAACAAAGACCAAACTTCTTCCCAGAAGGTATGTCAACTTGGTTAACAAACCAATTATCAAAAACTGATAAATCAGTAGATAAAAAATGGTTACGTGAAAACATCGCATACGATGTTCCTGATAAAGCTTTAAGCTCAACATCAGTAGACGGTAAAGCTTCACCTCGTGACAAAATGGTACAATATGCTTTAGATGGCAGAAAAATGTTCCCAGACTTAGGTTTAGGTATCATCGAAGTAGATTATGACCAAATGTACGATGTATTCAACGCTTCATTAGAACAAGATCCTGATATTACATTGTTAGATATCCAAAACGGTTTCAAATATTCAGAAGTTCTAGGTGCATTGAAATCAGACCCATCTGAAACATCACAAAAATTAGCTAAAGGACAAAAAGCAAATACTCTATCAGAAAGAGCAACTCAAACTTACACAGGTCCTTACGATGCAGACAGAATCGGTATCTTAGTTATCCAAGATAAGAAAGAAAACTTCATCACAGAAAACTCAGATGTAGCTAAACAAAACGGTTTAAGATTGTCATTCAGATCTTCAGCAATGAGTGACCACGCAGAAATCTTAGCTAACTTGTTCGGTGGTGGTGGCCACGGTGGTGCATCAGGCGGTAGAGTTGATTTACCAGGTGTTACAATCGACACACCATTAGTAATCAAAGTTAACGGTAAAGTAGTTGAAGATACAGCTTCAGTTTACAAAGACTTAAGAAACAACTACAATATCATGAAAGATAACAACATTCCTGCTGAACAAAGAGCTGGCAAATGCAAAAAAATCGAAATCGCATTAGCAGAAGAAGGTCAAGTAGGTAGAACAACAACAGAAATCATCAAAGATGTTGTTACTGAAATCAGAAAAACTCAACCAGCTACAACTACTGAAAAAGGTGGCAGAGGTCAAAAAACTGGTAAAGGTCCAAGAACTCAAGGTCACGAACAACCACAACAAACAGGTAAAGCTAACGGCAAACACAAACCTAAAAAAGGTGGTAAAAGACACTTCGAAGTAGCAGCTTAATTTCAGAGAAGAAAATAAGGAAAATAAAGTGAATTATAGACGGCTTTCAAGGAAACTTGAAAGCCGTCCTTTTTGTAAATTTATTATATTAAGTTTGTAACGAATTTTATTAAAAAATAGGCTGAAACTAGCAAAAAACATGTGCTTTTGTACTTTAATATAAGTATAGGGTCAAATTTAGGTGTAAATTGTGAGAATTAATCCAATTACAAGCAAGGTTGTTAATTTTCAACCAGTTAAAGATTTAAAAAATACAACAAAATTACAATATGCGTCAGATGTTGTAAATATCTCTAAGAATACCATAGGTATTGAACGCAAAGGTAAAAACCTTCACGTTTCGTTTACAGGTAACTTCCAAAATCCTGTGGATGCAGGTATTCAATTCAAAATCGCAGGTGTAACTCGCCATCAAAAAGGAATGGCGGGGGCTCACGCTGAAGCAACAGATGACAATTTAGTTAAATTAGCAAAAAGCAACTGGAAAGACGGTCAAGCTTTAGATTACAGTTATGATGAAGTAACTAAAGCTTTAACTCTTAAAGACCCAAAATTTGGTGAAATCGGTTCTGTTCCTGCTCCTGTAGCTGAAAGTTTTATGAACGTTATCAATACTGACAAGGATAACTTCAAATTTGAACTTACAAACGTTACAGGTGGTGTAACTTCTGATTTTCCAATTATTGCTGCAAAAGCTAATTTAAAATATGTTGGTAATGATGAAAATGTTAAAGCTAATGCTCAAAAATCATTCAATGCTTTAATTGATTCAAAAGATGCAAAAGTTACATCTTCTGTTTCTGCATTCCAACCAAAATTTTCACCAAAACAAGTTTTAGAAAAAATCTTCGATGTTGAAGGTAAAAGAAACGGTTTAGGCGAAGTTAGAAAAATCAAAGACGCAGTTGATTCAATTGTAAAAGAAATTCAAGACCCTAAAAATAAAAATATCCTAGTTTTAGGACACTGCTCTCCAGACGGCGACACAGTTGGTTGTGTAATCGGTATGTCATCAGCTTTAAAAGATGCATATCCTGACAGAAACATTGATGTTTCTATTGATGATGATATTCCAAACTCATTTATTCACGTTCCTGGTGTAGAAGATATTAAACGTCCTTACAACGAACGCGCAGTAAATTCAGTTAAGAAAAATATTGAATTATTAGAAAGAAGTTCTAATCCAGCTGCTCAAAAACAAATTGAAGCTTTAAATAAAGAATTAGAAAAATTAACAGATAAATCAAAATTATTTGACCCAGATACAGTAGATGGCAAAGACGCTAAAAAATATGACCTTGTAATTATGTTGGACACTCCAACTTCAGGTCGTTCAAGCCGTGCTTACAAAAAATATTTTGAAAATGCTGGTAAAACAATTTTTATTGATCACCACCCATTAAAACAAGCAGAATGGGCTGATGCAAAAGAAAAATTAGGTTTTGATATGGGTAAAGCTATTCAAGACAAACTTGCATTGGTTGTAGATTCTGTTCCTGCAGCAACTCAATTAGTTACAGTTGTTTGTGAAAAAGCTGGTTTGTTGGGTGAAATGTTCAAAAAACAAACAGAAAACGCTAAAAAGTTTGTAGCCGGTATTATCACAGGTACTCAAACTGATACTTGCGGATACAAAAACCAAGCAAGCTACCACCCAAGCGAAGCAAAACTTCCTCAATCACAAAAAGCAAGCTACTATCCAGAAGGTATGTCAAATTATTTGATTGATCAATTAGATGGCGGTATTGATAAAAAATGGATGAGAGAAAACTTATTCTATGAATTACCAAACAACCCAATTACAAATAACTTAGGACCAAAAGATGCAGTATTAAAAATGGCTCTTCGTGGTCGTGAAATGTACCCTGCAATTGGTTTAGGCGTAATGAAAGTTAGCTACGCAGTAATGGATAACATTTTACAAGAAGCTAAAAAACAAGATAAAAATGTTCAAATGACTGATGTTTATAACGCATTCAAAAACAGTGAAGTTGTTTCAGCATTAAAAGCTAACCCAATGTTCACAAAAGCAAATCCAAATCCTGTAACAGATGCTGAAAAAGCCGCAGAAACATATCGTTCACCTTACGATAAAGACAGAGTTGCAGTGTTTATGGCACAAAACCAAGTTGAAGGTTCTATAAACAAATTCTCTCAAATTGCTGACAAAAATATGATTAGCTTCTCATTCCGTTCAGGTGGTCAATCAAACGCAGCTCAAGTATTGGCAACAGTATTCGGCGGTGGCGGACACGCAGCAGCAGCAGGCGCTAACATTTCAATGAAAGGTTTAGATTTTAAATCAAAATTAGTTGTAAAAGTTGACGGTCAAGTTGCTGATGCAAAAACAATTTACGAAGCAGCAAACAATAACGTAAACGTTTCAAATAACAATAAAATCAATTTCAGAGATAAAGCAAAAATGATGAAGAAAATCGAAATTGAAATGAGCCAAGACGGAACAGGCAGAACATGCTCAGAACTTATCCAAGACGTTTTGACAGAGTTAAGAAAAACTCAACCTGCTCAAACAAGAACTTACGGACAAAGAGCTTAATTAAAAATAAAAAACTATACATTCAAAAAATCGACCTTTTGGTCGATTTTTTTTGCGAAATATCGACCATTTAATGGATAGTCAAATAATAATAAATAGTGTAATCTGATAACGTGATAGAAGTGTAATTCTATCGGGGCAAGAGGTAAACCTTGAAAAAGTATTCATTCAGATTGCAACCAGTGTTGGAAATTCGTGAGAAGGCATTGGAGGACAAAAGATTAGAAATGGCAAAAGTCATTAAAATACTGAATGACTACCAAGATGAACTAAAGGCTTTGGAGGAAAAGCAGATATCATACAACTTGGAACTTGAAAATCTATCGACATCAAACGGATTTGTAAATGTTTCAGAACTGGCAGGGTATAACGATTATATCTTCAGGCTAGAACAAGAAGTAAAAGACAAATTGATGACAATAGAGAACACAAAGAAGGTTCTAAGAGTAAAACAAAACGAAGTTAACGAAGCTTTAAAAGAGGTAAAAGTTTTAGAAAAGCTAAAAGAAACACAATCGGAGAAATTCTACAAGGCAATCGAAAAGAAAGAAGCTGAAGAAATCGACGATATCGCAACAACAAGATACAGACTTCAACAAGTATAGAGGAAAGATGACACAACAATTTGAATTAGCATTTAATACAACATCAAATATGGACAAGATGATGACTAATACTCAAACATCATCAAACAAGTCATATTCATCTTCAGACAACAAGTTTGGTGATTATCTTAACAATGCAAACAAAACTTATACTGATAATTCAAAAACAAATGAATATAGCAAAAAACAAACAGTTGCTGATAAAAAAGAAACTAAAAACGATTATAGTAAAAATAATTCTGTAAAATCTGAAACAAAAACAGAGTATTCAGAAGAAAAACAAATTGTTTATAACGAAGAAAATGCAACTCAAACAAACGCAAACGAAACAACTTCAAAAATGTCTGAAATCAAAGACGAAACAAACAATGTTGCTCAAGCAGTTGTAGAACAAGAAGTTGAACAAGTTGTAGATGAACAAGAATTGGAAGCAGTTTTAAAAGATTCAATCATCAACGCAAACTTGTCTAACACTCAACCTGTTTCAAAAGAAGATGTTGCAAAATTAGAAAAAACATTAACTCTTGAAATGGCTGATGATAACGAACTTCCTGTTGAAGCCGTAAAAAGCGGAATTTCTTTTGAAAACTTAAATACTGATTTGGCAGAAGATGCAGACTTGTCAAACGTTGATATGAGCGTTTTAGATAATGCGACAGAAGTTAAACAACTTTCTCAAGAAGAAGTTATTTCTGCAATGTATAACTCAAAAACAACAGAAAAAGCTGAAACTTTAAAAGCTAATACCGTTGATATGAAGGCAAATAAACAAGAAGAAACTGTTGATGTAAAAGCAGATAACACTCCAAAAGTTGTTGTTGCTGATGACGAAGTTAAAATTGAAGTTAAAGACGTAAAAGAAGACGTTAAGGCAGAAATCAAAGACGACGTAAAAGTTGCTCTTGCTAATGAAAAAGACGTTAACTTCGATGTAAAAAATGATGTAAAAGAAAACGTTGAAGAAGTTGTAAAAGACGTAAAACTTGAAGAAAAAGATGTAAAAGTTCAAGACTCAAAAGACGTAGTTGTAGAAGTTAAAGACAACGATAAAAAAGATTTAAAATTTGAAATGGTTGAAGAAAATGAACCTTCTATTGAAGAATTGAAGGCTCAGTTCTTGAGCGACGTTGACACAACGGGTAACGCTAACGAAATCGTTCAAAATCAACCACAAGCAGTTAAACAAGAAACTGTTGCAGACAAGGTTCAAAATTTGAAGGAAGAAATTCAAACTGCAAAATTTGAAAACACTTACGAAACAATTAGTTCGCAAGATGACAAAAAAGTTGAAGATAAAAAAGTTGACGACAGATTTGCAAAAACAAACGTTAAATCTGACGAAACAATGGAAATCAAAGACGATGTAAAAGGCATTGAATTTGTTTCTAAAAAATCTGACGACAAGGTTGTGGATGAAAAAGTTGCAACAAACGTAAAAGAAAAAGTTGAAAACGTTAAAATCCAAGTTGAAGACAATGTAAAAGTTGTAAATAACAATCAAAATGTTCAAGATAATGAAAAAGTTGCAAAAGCAAACGAAACAATGAACAAAGCTGGTTTAACAACAAAAACTCTTCGCGAAATGGACGGAAAAGTTACAGATATCGAAGACGCACAAACAGGTGCAAACTTTGGTGGAACATCTTCTCAAGAAATGATGATGCGCGACATTTTAACAGAAAACGCAACTTCTGCAACAACTGACGCAAAAACAACAATTGATTTTGCGCAAAGCTTAAACAAAACTGCAAATGCGCAACAAACACCTCAAATGCAACAAAACATTCAAGATGCACCAGAGGTTGATATATTAGATCAAATTAGAGCTAAATTTGCTGCAAATAGCAAAAATGGCTTACAAAAAATAACAATCGGATTAACTCCTGAAAGCTTAGGAAAAGTAAGCGTTGAAATCGTAAAAGGTCAAAACGGAATTTCTGCTCAAATCTTGGCAGACAATGCACAAGCAAAAGAAATCCTAGACAAAAACTTAGACGGCTTAAAATCAGTGCTTCAATCTCAAGGCGTGAACGTAAATAACGTAAACGTAAAAATCGCAGAGGCAGGACGTTCATCTGATAGCAACAATAACATGTTCCAAAACAATGACGGACAATTTGATTCAAATCAAGGCAACGGAAACTCAAGAAATTCTGATGAGTCAAATCACGGAAAACATACTGACTTTGAATTTGTTCAAAACAACGCGATGATGCAAGAACCGTCAGACGAGCCAGAAGATATTTTAACAAGAACTGCGCAAGCAGAAAAAACAGTAAGTATCAAAGCTGGTTTAGGAAATGTAAATTACAAATTATAACGTGTAAATGGAGAGGTAGGTAAAAGGAAATGTCAAGTATTACATCACAGATTACATCAATGCAGACAAACACTGCAATTGCTGAATCTAAACAAGAAAAGAAGGGGACAAACGACGTTACCGACGCTAACATGTTTTTGAAACTAATGTTAAAGCAAATGGAACAACAAGACCCAACAGAACCAACAGATAACTCACAATGGCTTGCTCAAATGGCACAATATTCGTCATTAGAAGCTATGAACAACTTAAATTCAAGTTTTGGTGAAGTTGCAAACCAATTAGGTTACATGAACGATATAATCGCTTCAAACGCATCAATTACACAAACATTATCTCTAGTAGGTAAGGAAGTAACACTTCAAGTTCCAAAAGTTGATGAAGATGGAAAAACAATGACCGATAAAAAAGGTAATGTAATGTATGAAGAAGTAACAGGTGTTGTTTCAGAAGCATCATTTGCTGGAGGCGAAGGTGTTATCACAGTTGGTGATAAATCGTACCCAATTGGATACGTAGAATCAATCAGAAACCCACAAACTGGTTCTTAATATCTATTTATGAATTAGTTTTAGAAATTCAAACAAAAAACAATATAAATTTAATAAATGACATGGAGGAGGAAAAATGTCACAAGCTTTATTCACATCAATGACAGGTTTGAACGCAGCGCAACAATCAATCAGCGTTGTATCAAACAACGTAGCGAACATCAACACAACTGCTTACAAATCAGCAGATGCTCGTTTTGCTACATTGTTCTCAAACACACTAACTGCAGGTAATGCACCGACTGCAACTGCAGGTGGTACAAACCCTAAACAAATCGGTTTAGGTGTTAAATTAGAAGGTATTGTAAGAAACTTTGAAACAGGTTCTTACTTATCAACAGGTAGAACAGGCGACTCAATGATTTCTGGTCGTGGTTATTATACTGTAATGGACCCAAGTGGTGCAGTATATTTAACTCGTGATGGTTCATTCACTCTTGACGCACAAGGTAATATGGTTACATTAACTGGTAACAAAGTTTTAGGTGCAAGCTCATTAAAATCTGAAGAATCATCAACTGCAGGTATTCACGTACCACAAAACTTCACAAGAACAATTACTGGCGATGATAATATTCAAAACTTAAAAGTTAATAGCGAATTGAATAACTCATCATTTACAACTGGTAAAATTTCAATGACAGTTTCTGATGGTACAAATGAGGCAGATATTGAATTTGTAATTGGTAAACAAGGTGATACACCAACTCCAGATGTAATTATTACAGATACAACAACTGCGGATCAATTTATGACTCAAGTTGTTAACGCAATTAATACAAAAGCAAACGATGCAGGTGTAAACTTTACATTGAAATCTGAATGGGGTACAAGAGTAAGCCAAGACAATGATAATACTGGTAAAGTAATTTGGAGCTTTGATGGTGCAACTACAAATGCATCATTGAAAATCAACGATACATCAACTGCTAACTTGGCTGATGGTTTGAGCTTCTATGAATTAAATCAAGCTGAAGGTGATGGTACTGCAATGTCAAAAGCATTAAGTTACCAAGTTGACGTTAACCCAACAACTTCACCAAGCAATATGACTTCATTAAAGAGCTACTCAATCGGTGCTGACGGTACAATTGAAGCAACTTATGACAACGGTGATAAATTAACAGTATTCTTGGATGATTCAAATGAATTCCAATACCAATATGTAACATCAACAGGTGTTTATATTAGCGGTACTTCAAATGATGCAACATCTCCAGTTACAGTTAACCCACTTGTAGCATCAAAAGAAGGTTTAGTTCTTCAAATTGCATCAGTAACAAATGAAGAAGGTCTTGTATCAAACGCTGATAACTTATGGTCAGCAGGTCCTGACTCAGGTAAAATTACATTTACAATTGCAGGTCAAATGGGTACAGGTAATATTGTAACAAACGGTCTTGAATCATCAAACGTTGACTTGGCTCGTGAATTATCAAATATGATTATCGCACAACGTGCAATCAACGCTAACTCACGTGTATTCAGTACTGCAAGTACAGTATTAGAAACTTTATCTCAATTAGGTAGATAATAAATGGTAAATAAGGGCGCGCTTCGCGCGCCCGATTTAACCAAAAAATCGTGAAAAACTTATAAGTATTAAGAAATATTAAGTTTTTCAAAACATGCCAAAACCATGTCGCCACATGGTTTTCGGGAAATCACGATAGGATAGGAAATAAAAAGTTGTCCAATGCATGAACAGGGGTTATAATAATTTTATGTTCTGCATTAACAGACATCTCTTGTACGGGTAAAAATTTAATGATTGAAAATATTCAAAAGAATTTATCACAAATACAAGAACAAATCGCACCTTATACACCAAATATAATCGCAGTAACCAAGTACTTTGGAGTTGACGCAATCATAGATGCATACGCAGTAGGGTTGAGAAACTTCGGAGAGTCAAGAGCGGTAGAGGCAATCGAAAAGATTAATTCTCTTCCTGATGAAGTGAGAAACAATTCAAAGTTTCATTTTATCGGACACTTGCAAACAAATAAAGTGAACAAAGTCGTTTGCAATTTCGATACAATTCATTCGGTTGATTCTTTAAAACTTGCCAAAGCCATTTCTGACGAAGCGGTAAAAATCGGAAAAGTTCAAGACGTATTTATTCAATACAGTAACGCAGGCGAAGAACAAAAGTTCGGTTTTCTAAAACAAGAATTGTTCGACAACTTTGCAGAACTAAAAGAATTAAAAGGCTTGAATATTTTAGGTTTAATGAATATCGCTCCACTTGTGGTAACAGAAGAAGAATTAAACGTACTATTTGAAGATGTGAAGCAAACTCAAATTGAATTAGTGGGAAAATTTAACTGCGACTTGAAAGAAATTTCTATGGGTATGAGTCAAGACTATCAAATCGCTGCAAGACATGGTGCAACCGTGTTGCGCATAGGCAGAAAATTATTTAGTACAACATAATATTGGAGGAAGAATTAGTGGCTATTACAGAAAAAATTAAAGGCATTGTAGATTTTTTAACTCAAGGCTTAGAACAACGTGATGACGTTTTTGAAGATATGATGGATGAAGTTGGTGATGAATACGAAACAGAAGACAATCTAGCATTGGCACCTTCTTATCAACAAACACCATTCATGCAAAAAAATAACAATGATAAAGCAGATTTAAAAGTTATCTCTCACCCAAATATGAGAGGTTCAGAAGTTATGATTATCGAACCTCGTTCATTCGGTGAAGCAGGTCAAATTGTTCAAAACTTAAAAGATAGAAAAACTATCGTTTTAAACTTACACTTGTTAGACAAAGAACAATCTCAAAGAACAATTGACTTCGTTTGCGGTGCAGCAAGTGCATTAAATGGTCAACCACAAAAAGTTGGCGATATGGTATTTGTATTTACACCAAACAACGTAACTTTAACAGTTGATGCTACCAAAACTCAGTCTAACTTAGGCGAAAACATTTGGACAGGCAGAACTTTATAATAAAGTATTAAATATGATTTGTGATAGTTGGATTTTTAGGGTACCTCGGTACCCTTTTTTTTGTGTGTAAACGTTATTTATATTTATATTTATATTTATTTTGCTTCGATAATAGCCGTAGTGAGCGTTCAATGTTAGCGAAACAATAGCATAATGGACGTTGTTTGAGCGTAAGCGAGTTCGTCCATTTTAAGTTGAGCTATACAATTGATGTGAACGCAGGCGTATCGTGGTTTTGTGGAACTTTTGCCACCAAAAGTTCCCCTGTCTGGAAGACCCTGCGGAGCAAATTAATTATAATTTATTGAAAATTTTATTGTATAAAATACGGGCAACATCGAAGATGTTGCCCGTACTCTTAATAACCATTATTTATTTAATGTTTGTTCTATTATTTTTTTTGAGCTTGTTTTTCCATAAAAGCGTTTCTATTTTGAACGATTTTTCCAGCGGTAACAACAACTGCTGCACCTGCTGCTAATTTACCTGCAAGACCTTTTGCGTAGTCGCCACAAGTCTTTTTAATCATTTCGTTAGCACCTAGGACAGTACAAGCTGTCAATAGTCCGTCAAGAGCTGCTCTTGCACAAACTGCAACTTGCTTTTTATGAGTTGTTAAATAATTTACTGCTTTTTTACCTGCATTCAAAACTTTTTTGCCGAAGCCGACAGTTTTTTCAGCGCAATCTTTAGAAATCTCCAAGGTGTCTTTTGGTGGTTGTTGTGTTCCAACAATGCCTGCTGAGCATTTACAATCTGGATTATTGCATCCAAAACTTGTAGCAGGAGTTGTTAAAGTTGCGTTAATTGAATGTACGTTCATGATAATTCCTTATTTTTCCGATACTTATAAAAGCGCCGTGAAAAAATAAATTGCTAGTATTTTGAAAAACATTACAAAAAGTTTACGATTCTACTTTTTCGAATGCTTCTTTGCTTGCACCACAAGCAGGGCAAATGAAATCTGGTGGTAGGTCGTCAAATTTTGTTCCTTCTTTTTCCTCGTCGTAAATCCATCCACATGGTACACATCTGTATTGCATAAAATTTCTCCTTTCTTTTTCTAGATTATATGCACTATTCTTTGGTCGTTTAAATTGTCAGGGTTGGCAATTTATGATAAAATTTTTGTATTATGAAACACGAGTTTAAACAAAAAGTTTTTTATTCAGATACTGATGCCTACGGCGTTGTATGGCACGGTTCGTACTTGAGATGGTTAGAAATGGGCAGAGTTGAACTTTGCGAAAAAGCTGGATATTCTTTAACAAAATTGTACGAAGCAAATGTTACGCTTCCAGTTGTGGATTTGAATGTTCGCTACAAATCACCCGCAAAGCTTGAAGAAGAAGTCCTTGTAACAACAGAGTTAAAAGAAACTTCAAGACTTTCAATGACCTTTTTGCAAAAAGTTTATAATGCAAAAGATATGAAGCTTCACGTTGAGGCAGTAGTGAAGGTGGTTTCTACTACAAACGACGGTAAAATTTATAGAGATTTACCTCAGGATTTAGTGGATTTAATTATAAAATTAAGGATTAACGATGACTAAAACACGTTTGAATAAATACATTGCGTCTGCGGGGATTTGTTCTCGTCGAGATGCAGATAAGTTGATAGAGCAAGGAAAAGTTAACGTAAACGGCAAAAAAGTAACAGAATTGGGCTTTTTGGTTAATGAAAAGGACAAAGTTTTTATTGACGGAAAGTTAATTCACCCTAAAAAGCTTGAATATTATAGATTTTACAAGCCTGCGGGTTATATTACGACTTCTGACGATGAAAAAGGCAGAAAAACGATTTATGACATTTTGCCTGAAAATATGCAAAAGCTTAACCCTGTAGGGCGCTTGGATAAAGACTCAACAGGCTTATTAATTATGACAAACGACGGTGATTTAATTAACGAATTAACTCACCCTTCTGTTAAGGTTCCAAAGGTTTATGTGGTTAGAATTGACGGAAGAATTAATCAAAACCATATCGACCAAATGGCGTCAGGTATTGAGATTGAGCCGAATAAAAAAGCTTATGCAGAGGTCGGTGTTCTAGAAATTTCAAACAAAACAACTTTAATGGAGGTCGTTTTATATCAAGGTTTGAACCGACAAATCAGAAAAATGTTTGATTATTTAGGCTTTGAAGTTCAGTCTTTAAAACGTGTTCAGCACGCAACAATAAATTTAGACGGGCTTAAAAAGGGCGAATTTAAACCAATTAAGCCAAAACAAATTAAGGAATTGAAGGCATATTTAAGCAAGATTGCGAGTAAGAATGCGTAGAATTGCGATTGTAGGAAATATTGCATCTGGAAAATCAACAGTCGAAAGCTTTTTAGTAGAAAAAGGTTTCGCAGTTTTTGATACTGATAAAATTTCACACGAAATTTTGAAAAATTCTGCTGACAAAGTTAAAAAAGTTTTTGAAGATTTTGATATTTTAGAAAATGGCGAAATTTCACGTAAAAAACTCGGAAATTTAGTGTTTTTTGATGAAAATTTGAGAA
>CAVCIX010000017.1:24769-28345 GCA_963602505.1 Anaerovoracaceae bacterium
TTTCAATTCCGCTTTTATTCGAGGTTGGTTGGTTTGATTTATTCGACAAAATTCTTTTTGTAAAAACAGATGATAAAATTCGTTTAGAGCGCCTAATGAAACGAAATAACTTATCAGAAAAGGATGCACAAGCAAGAATTGACGCACAAATTCCGCAAGAAGAAAAAGAAAATAAAGCGGACTTCATTATTTGTAACAATGCAGATGTTCAGTCCTTGCAAAATCAGTTAGAGGCTATTATAATTCAATTAGAGGAAACGGAGTAATTCAGTGTCATCAATGAACATTGTTTCAAAAATAGAAGCTAGTAACAAGCAACGCGTAAGAGTGATTGCTGGTATTGTCTTGCTTGTTTCAGCACTATTAGTGATGTGCGTAATCTTTTTACAACTCCTATTAAAAAATGAACGTTTAGAAATTGAAGGTCATATTACAGAGGTAGCTAAACAAAGTGCTATTTCGGCTAATATATTGATTAATGGTGATTTTCAAACTCTTAATTTATATGCTCATATTTTAGAAAATGAACCTAAATACTTGGATAAATCTTACGTTAAAAAAGGCTTAACTACTGCAATTAAGAACACAAGATTTTATTCAATGGGTGTTGTTTATCCAAACGGTGATGCAATTATTTATGATGCTAAATTAGGCTTTGCTCCTGCAATTAACGTTAAAGGCTTCAAATATTTCCAAGAGGCAATGCAAGGCAAAAAGTTTGTAAACTTCATTAATTGTTTTTATGATAACGACAGATTAATCGTATTGTATGCCGTGCCTGTTATGAAAAACGATAAGCCAATTGCAGTTTTGACTGGTGCGCATGGTGCTTATGATTACACAAACGCAATTGATATTACTGCATTTAACGACGAAGCGGTAGTTCATATTTTAGATGAAACAGGGCATGTAATTTTAAGAGATAATAGCCCTAGAACATTAATAAAATCTACTATTTTTGAAACTAATGAAGCTTCAGACGAAGTTAGAAAAAAAGCTATTGAATCAAAAGAACCATTCAGCTATTGGTTTACTGATGAAAACGGCGTAAGAAAAGTTGCAGCTTTTGTTCCAATCGGTTATAACAATTGGAAAATTCTTGCTATTTTGCCATTTAGTGCTATAAACCACAATTCTAACACTGTTTTGAAATATGCAGTGATGTTCTTTATTGTTATTAATTTAATTGTAATTTTAGGTATCAGATATAACATTTCCGTAAGACAACGTTCTAACAATATGATTATGGATATGGCGTTGCAGGATGATGTTACAAAGAGTTTGAACAAAACAAGCTTCTATTTGGAATCAGAAAAAATTCTTCTGAAAAAATTAGCGCCAGATGAAAATTTAGCGATAATTATGATGGATATTGATGGTTTCAAAATCATTAACGAAGTTTATAACATGAAAAAAGGCGATAAAGTTTTACGTGATACTGCAAAAATTATCTCAAAAGCAGTTGCCGATAACGGAATTTACGCAAGAATGAACGATGATAACTTCGCTATTATGCTTAAATATAAGCAAGAAGAAGATTTAATCAATTTTGTAAACTCAATTACGCACGAATTAGAGGAATACAAATTAAACGTTAAATTAGTTCCTTCGTTCGGTATTTTTAAGATTACAGATAAATCTATGGCTATAAATACAATGTGCGACAGAGCTAATATCGCAAAACGTACTATTAAAGGTATGGTTGGCGATAAATACGCATTCTTCGATGAAAGTTTAAGCAAGGCATTACTTGCTGATAAAGAAATTGAAGATGAGATGAAACACGCTCTTGAATCACATCAATTTGAAATGTATTTGCAACCAAAAATTAGTATGGCGACAATGCAACCTTGTGGTTCTGAAGCTTTGGTAAGATGGAATCACCCTAAAAAAGGCTTAATCCCTCCATACAAATTTATTCCGCTATTTGAAAGAAATGGTTTTGTTATAGATGTAGATAAATACATTTGGGAAGAAGCTTGCAAAACTATCAGACGCTGGATTGACGAAGGCAAAGAACCTTTACCAATCTCTGTTAACTTGTCAAGAATTCACTTCAAATATGAGGATTTGGTTGAAGTTATTCAAAATTTGGTTCAAAAATATAATATTCCGCAAAAATATTTTGAACTTGAATTGACGGAAAGCGCATTCTTAGATAATGAAGGTGCTGTAAACTCAACTCTTGTAAGACTTCAAGAACTTGGCTTTACAATCGCTATGGATGACTTTGGAATGGGCTATTCTTCATTAAATATGTTGAGAAAACTTCCTGTTAACATCTTAAAACTTGATAGAGGCTTTATTAATGAGGCTACTTGCACAGAACGTGGATTTATCGTTTTGAACCACGTAATTCACATGGCAAAAGATTTGAAGGCAACTGTTGTTTGCGAAGGTATTGAAACACAACAACAAGCTGAAACATTGAAAAATGCTGGTTGTGATATTGCTCAAGGCTTCTTGTATGCAAAACCTATGACTGTTAAAGAATACGAAAACTTTGTTTATAACAATTCTCACTCTACAATGGGTTAATTATGAATTACGATGAGTATTACCTACATCAGAATACGATTTTTTTAAGAAAAACTATACCTGATATAGAAGAAAGACTTGAAAAGGTTGACATCGTTTCTGATTTTAAGATTGCTAGTTCTGAAAATGGCTATCCTATTTTGATGAAAAATGGGGAAGCCTTGAATGATAAATATAACCCGATTGAAGAAAATATTAATGTTTTTGAATCAGTGCCACAGGCAAAAGATAATTTGTATATTCTTTGTGGGTTGGAATTAGGGCACTTGCTAACCTTCTTTAGAGATAATTCGCAAGGGCAAATAATTTTGTTTGAAGATGACTTAGAATTAATGAAATATACTTTTTCAAAAGTAAGCTTGATTAAGGTTTTGGGTTGCCCAAGAGTTTTTGTTGCAACAAGTTTTGAGGAATTAGATAAAACAATCGCGCATATCAAATTATTGTCAAAAATCGAACATATTTATACAGTCGCAAATAATTACTATGCAAAGGCATATAATAATATTCTAGGACAAATTCAAGAACTATATTTATAAAATGATTTATTTTATTGAGTTATAAAATTGATATAAGAGCTTTATATCTACTTTTTCATTGGTTATTGCATCAATTAATTCAGTCTTTAATTCTTCAACGTTTTTTAAATGTTGAAAATGAAATAATTCATCAGGTTCAACTTCAAGTGCATTTAAAATATTAGTAAGTGTTTCAGAGGTTACGAAGTTATTTCCACATTCGATTTTACTCAAATTTCTTTCACCAACACCAACAAGTTCTGCAAGTTTTTCTTGGGTTAATCCCTTTTTAGTACGGAGTTCTTTAATTCGTCTTCCTAATAGTTTTTTTATATCTGTTTTATTGTCCATTACTATCCTCAATGACAATATAATACGCTATATTTTTTATTAACATAACGTAATTTAAAACTCTAAAATTATTGACAGAGAGTTTTTAATTTCTTACAATAGAGCATGTAAGTTCTTTATTTATAAAAAATACGTCCTGAAAGTTCGAATTTTCAGATAAGTAGAGAAT
>CAVCIX010000018.1:0-26177 GCA_963602505.1 Anaerovoracaceae bacterium
AACCAGGTTCTCTGTGGTTTTTAGAACCGTGAGCCATTGGTCCTCTTGAGAAGTTGTGACGTTTTACTGTACCTTGGAAACCTTTACCGATTGAAGTACCAGTTACATCTACTTTTTGTACGTCATTTAAGAATGATAATTCGATTTGTTGACCAACTGTGTAATCTTGTGGATTATCGATTCTGAATTCTTGTAAATGACGGAAGTTTTCTAATTTGTTTTTTGCAAAGTGACCAACTTGAGCTTTTGTTAAGTGTTTTTCTTTTGCTGAAACTGTACCAACTTGAATTGCGTTGTAACCATCTGTTTCAACAGTTTTAACTTGTGTAACTACAAGTGGATCAACTTTTATTACAGTTACCGGAACTGCTAAACCTTCGTCGTTGAAAATTTGAGTCATTCCGACTTTCTTACCTATCACACCAAGTGTCATAAATTTTCCTTTCTTTTTTGGGAGCGTAAAAACTTTCGTTTTTAGTCCGTCTGCTTGCGAGCGCTACGTGCCTTGTGAGCCTCTTACCTTTTACCCTTTTTAGAGTCGTAGATCGCATTATATGCATAATGCTTATTTAGTTTTACAGGGGAACGAAATTATAGTTTAACTTCGATATCTACACCTGCTGGTAAATCTAATCTACTCAACTCTTCAGTTGTCTGTTGAGTTGCTTCGTAAATATCGATAATGCGTTTGTGTGTTCTCATTTCGAAGTGTTCACGAGATTTTTTATCTACGTGTGGTGAACGCAATACACAATAAATACGTCTTTTTGTAGGTAAAGGAATAGGTCCTGCAACTTTAGCGTCTGTTCTTTTTGCTGTTTCTACGATTTTGTCAGCTGATACGTCAATTAATTTGTGATCGTATGCTTTTAAACAAACTCTGATTCTTTGTCCTGTTGCCATTTTTCTTTTTCCTTTATACTTCTATAGCCCTACTGGCCATACTATTTTTACCTTTCGTAACCACATGACTACACGCCACTCGGCTACGTGTGTAAGAAAATCTTATATCAAACAATTTTTACTGTCAACACTGATTTTTTACGTTTGTACATTTTTCTTAATAATTTTTAAAATCCATTTCTAACTTTTATTTTATACGCAGGAAATTCATCTCTATCAACGATATAGTGAGAAAATTCTATATCAGAAGGACGCTTTGCATAAAACAAAGTTTTGATTGTGCCGTCTTTGTCTGGTGTATCTAGAGAGTAGCGATAAAAATATTTGTCAGTATCATTTAAAATTAAGAACCACTGAGTTTTTAGTGGAAGTTTGCGGACTGTAATCTCATTATTTTGGTCAAAATTTGATACCAAAATTATTTTTGGATTACCCATAATGCGTTTTATTTCTTTGTTCTCCATTGGAATTTCAATAAACGCTTTGTTTCTTTTGTTATAAACAATTTCAAAGAATTTATCATCAAAAATATGATATGTAATTAATCTTCCGCGATATAAAAATTCGTAATTTGAACCAGCTGGAGTGTAGATTTGACCGCGTGGTGAAACGTATTCAGAATAACTTCCTGAACCTTCTGAAACATAACGAGTTACTTCAAGAATACTCTTTTTCCAGTGATTTGGTCTTTGATAGTACCATTTATTTGTAAAAAAAGAATAGTAAATCAATTGTCCGTCGGAAACACCACCATAAACTTCATCAATAGGTCTTGCAAAAGCACTTGATGTGAACAAAAATACTGAGATAAAAACTGTTTTTAATAACTTATTAAACATGTTTAGACATTACCTTGATAAAATTAGCTATTGAACGGTCATAAGAGGCTTCGCCAGCTGCGGTAAAAAAGCACCCTGGAATTTCACCATTTTCTCTGTGTGAACGAACACAATCACAACAAACGCCTCTGTTACGACAAGTTGTGTATGTGCATGAACAATCTAATTTATTTTCGTCTTTTTTGCATTCCATAATTAAAACTCCTTTTGATAATTAGATTATATCAAAAGAAATTTTATTTTGGCAATAAAGTTCTAAGCGAAAAATACAAATTCGTTATTTACAAGTTGGATTATCAACAGATAACATCGTTCCATTAGGGCATTTGCCTTCTGAAGCCTTTAGGTAGTCCATATTGCCCATTTCAATTACCCAACCTGCGCAACCATATCCACCTGCGAAGCAACTTTTGCCATAATTGGCGCTATTAGTTTCAGTTATTTGTGCACCATAAGGATAAATACCTGATTTTGCGACTACAAATTGAAAGTAATCTTTACCAGAAGTATTAGAGCCTTTTACACCGTCAATATCTACATAAATATATCCACACATTTCTTTGCTTAACTGTCCTTGTGGACTACTACAATCTTTACTAAAAATATAAAAATCTACTGCTGTACCGTCTGCCAACAAATACATAGGCTCATCACTCCAATTCGTAGGAGTTTCTTCACTTTCATCATCAAGAGTTTTATATTCAGAATCAGGGAAACATCCCGATTCGTCAGTGCCACAACTTTTTGAAATCTTCATAAATTCTGTCATTCTGTCTGCAAAACGTTGATGTGTTGAACCTGAAGCATCATTTATAAACCACTCATCAACTGGTCCGTAAACCGCAGTAGCACGACCAAAAGCGTCTGTTAAGTTTGCATATACTTTTTTCAATTTTGCGACTTTTTCGCGGTCGCCTGTTGATTGGTTTAAGTTCGGAATAGTCAACGCCGCAACCACGCCAATAATGCCCATTACGACAAGCGTTTCGGCTAACGTAAAGGCTATCGCCTTCACCAAGGGTGTCACCCCGTACTTGTTACGGGGTCTTTTCAAAGTCTTTAAGATCCCGCAATGCACTTCGTTTATGCGGGATGACACAACTTGTAAGTCAAATTTATCAAACATCTTCATCATAATGCTTCACCTCGTTATATATTCTATTATAACAATTTATTTAAGCAGCCACAATACGGCTATTCTATTCTATTCTATTCTATTCTATTCTATTGAGGATTATAGCTGATTCTCAGCTATAATGAAACAAATTTTACAAAATGTAATATATTTCAATTATGTCATTCTGAAGCGCTCAATTGTCGCATTGTAGTTTGACAAACTATGTTCAGAATCTTGCCATTGGTGAGATCCTGAAACAAGTTCAGGATGACACGCTTTTTAAATCCCGAACTAAATTCGGAATGACATGTTTTTTAGATACCGCAACAAGTGCGGTATGACAATATTTTATGAATTTCTCATACTAAATTTACATCCGCAGTAATTTTGGCGGTATAAATTCAGTTCGCGTGAAATTTTATTCGTTTTCAAAAATCCGTCTTTTTTCTTGAAATCTATCGCTAAATATTCTATTCCATATTTTTCAGCAACCTTCGTGCCAATTTCAGAAAGTAGAGCAAAGTTTTTATGTGGACTTATTACAATTGACGTCGTAAACTTGTCAAAGCCTAATTCTTTTGCCTTCTGTGCAGTTTTTTCTAAGCGCATTTCAAAACAAACATTACAACGTTTTCCGCGTTCAGGTTCGTTTTCTAGCCCTAAAACCTTCTCAAAATAATCTTCTTGGCAGTATTCATCAATAATTAGTTCGCATTTGTGAAAATCGCAAAGAGTTTTTTCTGCCTCTAAGCGTTTTTGATACTCTATTTCAGGATAAATGTTCGGGTTGTAAAAATATACAACAGGTTCATAGCCCATTTCTCTGAGTTGTAAAATGGGATACGCCGAACAAATTCCGCAACACGCATGAATTAAAACTTTATTTTCTTGCATTTTTCTTTTCTTTTGCGCCAGCTTTAATTAAAAGGTCTTTCAATTCGTATTCTGACATTGCGCCAACAATTGGGTCTTTTTGACCTTCGATAAAGATAACTGGAGTACCTTTAACGCCCATTGCTTGACCGTCGTCAATATCCTTCAAAATCTTTTTCTCGATTGCTGGATCCTCTACATCAACCTTTAATCTATCAATATTTAAGCCGTTTTGCATTGCAATCATCCAAACGTCATAATCTGTTAATGGTTGACGTAAGTAAACATCAGACGCAAAGCCCCAGTAATTACCTTGACGTTCTGCTGCTTCTGCGTATTTAGCTAAAGCACAAGCGCCGTGGTGGAATTCAACCTTCAAATATTTATTACATTCTTGGTCTAATGGATAATTACGGTGATGAACCTCTACATTTGCCATTTCGCCAATAACCTTGTTTACAATGATGTTATAAACTGAGCAAATTGGACATCTGTAATCAGAGAAAATAGTTATTTTAACCTCGCCATTTTCAACCCCCAAAATATTACCTTTAATCGCATAAGGGTTTTCCATATTTTCTCTAAGCTTCATAAAATGATTAATTGATTTTATATTTTTAACGTGTGGTGCAAATGTGTAAGTTGTAGCAGAATAAGTTAAAAATCCTATTGCAACTACCATTACAGCAACAAACGCAATTAAATATTTTTTAATTTTCAAAGCTGAGAACAAATCAAGCACAGAGTCTTTGAAAATTCTAATAAATCCGCCTTTTGAATAATCCATTGCAAACAAGCCAATTGCCAAGTTCAAAACGTAAGTAAACGCGCATAAAATGCAAAGTTTTTTGATTTGGAACAGACTTACGCATAACAAAATCATTGAAATTGTAAATGAAATTACGCCCAAGGCTGAAATGTATGAATATGGATTTTTAAAGACTTCTAAAAATCTAAACAATTTGTATTGAGAAAGTTTTTTAGATGCCATTAACAAACCAATAAAGAAGTACAAAAACATTCCCCAAAATGCAAGAGGAATACCTAAGAATTGTGAGTCTATTGTTTTTGCAACAGAATCACAGTCAATAAATTTGTTTATTGTACAAAAACTTTTAGGAGCATTTTCAAGAAAATTCGCATTGTAGTATATAACTGCCAATTTTATCGTAGTTAAAAAGCCTACAAATGCAATAATTCCGATAACAATTTTTCTCCAAAGAGCAACTGCTCTAGTTTCTTGATTTTCCATTTATAAACTCCTAGTTATAAAATTTTCTACAAAACTTATTAAATCTCAGGCAAATCGCCTTTTACTGTCGCAATTACATCACAACCTAAATTGAAGGCTTTATGCAAAGCTCTCAAAGCGTCGTTTGCAACATCTGCATCTACAAGACAACTAATTTTAACTTCACTAGTTGAAATCATTTTAATATTAATATTTAAGCCCGCCAAAGTATCAAACATTGTAGCGGCAACCCCTGGTCTATCAACCATTCCTGCACCTACGATTGAAACTTTTGCAATATTTTCGTCAATATGAATTTTATCCATATCGATAGTATTACTTAATCTTTCAAATAATTCCATTGCCCTAGGTAAGTCTGATTTATTAATTGTAAAGGCAATATCATTAGTATTGTTATGCAATCTAGCGTAAGATTGAATAATTGTATCAACTGAAATATGTTCGTCTGACAAGGTCGTAAATACTTTTGCTGCAACCCCAGGTTCATCAGGTACATCACAAATTACAACTCTTACTTTTGACATATCAACAGCCACACCTGTAACTGGTTTGCATAATTCCATATCGTTAACTTCCTTTATAAGCGTACCCATATTATCTAAATTAAAGCTACTTCTAACTCTAATTGGCATATTAAATTGTTTTGCAGTTTCAACAGAACGAGGATGTAAAACGTTAGCGCCAACACTCGCAAGTTCTAACATTTCATCGTAAGTTACCAAATCCAATTTTGAAGCATTCGGAACAATTCTAGGGTCTGTTGTGTAAACACCTTCTACATCTGTGTAAATATCGCATCTTTCAGCGTTTAGTGCGGCAGCAACCGCAACCGCAGAAGTATCAGAACCACCTCTGCCCAAAGTTGTGATTTCGCCGTCAGGAGTAACCCCTTGGAACCCTGCAACTACAATTATTTTACCTTCGTCCAAATATTTACGTAATTTATCTGTTTTGATATCAATGATTCTTGCTTTGTTATGAATATTTTCAGTAATAATACCTATTTGCATAGCATTCATACTAACTGCATCATAACCTTGAGCCTGAATTGCCATTGATAAAAGAGCGATAGAAACACCTTCACCAGTTGATAAAAGCATATCCAACTCTCTTGACGAAGGAACTTCGCTAATATCTTTCGCCATTTTCATCAAATAATCAGTCGTATGACCCATTGCTGAAACAACAACTACAACGTCATTTCCTAACTTTTTTTCTCTAATAACAGAGTTAGCTACGTTTTTAATCTTATCTGTATCAGCGACCGATGTTCCGCCGAATTTTTGTACAATAATATTTTTCATTTTTTTCTTCACTATACAACAATAATTATATAATAAATGTTTTCTTTAGCAAGCAAAGAGTATAAATAACTTAATCTAGTATGCAATCAACAACTTCTCTGAACGCACCTTCGCCACCAAAAGCCTCTGTTATTTGTATGCCTTCAATTGCTTTAATCTTTTTGTTTGCATTCGGAACAGTTATTTTTGTTTTAACAAATTCTAAGCACAATTTGTCATTAACATCATCGCCTATATATAAAATTTCGTCCAAATTTAAGTTGTTTCTTGAGATAATCTCTTTTAATACTGTCAATTTATCCCTGATATCCATGTGAATTTCTTTTAAATTGAACTTTTCTGAAATCATTTCAATAATCGGATTTTTTTCACCAGAGATAAACCCAACTTGATAGCCGTTTTTTACAAGCAAAGAAACACCCATAATATCTTTAAAACTAACTTTTCTTGAGATTGTTCTATCAGCATTGATTATTACAGAATTATCAGTAAAAATTCCGTCAAAATCAGAAACAATCATTTTAATCGTTTTTGGGATATTCATAATTATACCCTTCTAAGCTTTTCAATAATAGGTAATTCGCTATCGTAAACTCGTTTTACGCCATCACCTAATA
The DNA here is from genome assembly GCA_963602505.1 of Anaerovoracaceae bacterium. Classification (GTDB taxonomy): domain Bacteria; phylum Cyanobacteriota; class Vampirovibrionia; order Gastranaerophilales; family Gastranaerophilaceae; genus UBA6984. The sequence continues at coordinate 6,906 of CAVCIX010000018.1, forward strand.
TAGATTTAATTTGTCTAATATCTCTGACAACTCTGAACATTCCGTTATATTCCAAGCTTGCAGCCTGATCAGAACCCCACAAGGTTCTATCAATTGTAATATGGCGTTCAACTGCATTTGCGCCTAACATTGCTGACAAAATCGTTGGCAAAATGCCTTTTTCGTGACCAGAAAAACCTACTGGGCAAGAATACAATTCACGTAATTTTGGAATTACGTTCAAATTAATTTCGTTGTTAAGCGTTGGATAAGTTGAAGTGCAGTGGTATAAAATCAAATCATCTTCGCCTAAAACATCAACTGCGTGGCGAATTTGTTCTAAAGTGCTCATGCCAGTTGCCAAAAAGATTGGTTTACCTTTGCTACGAGTATATTTTAGCAAATTGTCATCTGTAAGTGACGCAGAAGCTATCTTGTAGCAAGGTGGATTGAATTGTTCAATAAAATCAACAGAACCTTCATCCCAACAAGAGGCATACCAAATTATACCTTTTTCTTTGCAATATCTATCAATTTCCTTGTATTGTTCGAAACCGAATTCAAGTCCGCGTTTTAAGTCGCCATTTGTACTACCAAAAACACTTTCGCGTTCTTTTGCTAATTCCTCTTTTGTATAAACAACATCTACTGTTCTTTTTTGGAATTTAACGGCGTCGCAACCTGTATCAATAGCCAAATCAATCAATTTCTTTGCTAAATCTACACTACCATTATGATTAATTCCGATTTCCGCAGTAATAAAACAAGGAAAATCATCACCAATTGTTTTATTAGCAATTTTTACAACTTTTCTCATTACAAATTCCTAATCTAAATATTTTTTGTACAACCCAAATTCTTCAGTATTATATTGAGGGTTTACATTTCCTTCCTCTTGAGGAACATTATTTTCTATCTCTATATCTTCGTACGCGTCTTTATCTTTGTTATACAATCTGTCTAAAGGCAACTGACTTGATAACTCTTTTGACAACATACTTTGTTCTTGTTCAGGTTCTGTTTTTCTTTTATCTGTATTTTCGCTCAAATCCTTAATCAAATTGATTGAATCGTTAGTAACACCAATCAACATCTTTTTGCCACCTAATTCAATAACGTGCAAAGACTTATTGTTTCCAATTTGAGTAGTCGAACGGATAATAATTTTTGAATCGTCAATATCCTTGTATTGTTTTTTTATTGTCTTGTAGCCAATAACGTTAAGTTTGGCATAAATAATTCCTGTAATATAGATTAAAATAATTACAATACCCAAGGCAATTAGAACTGAAATGTAATTGCTTTCAGTAGTACGTTTAAGCGCATATTTGATGTTAGAAGTTAAGCTTTCATCAGCAAGCACAGGTTGCGCAATTAACATCATATTTAGCACTAATAAACTTAAGATTCCTTTTTTCATATAAACCTCTTAAAATTTTTATTTGAATTTACGTCACAAATATAGTAACATAAAATAAAAAAAGTAAAAAGGTCATAAAAATGCTTTGGTACGCTATTAATTTATTTATTATATTCATCTTTCTTATGCTTCTACTTGTTTCAAGAGAGGCTACAAAAAGATGGTCAAAAATGAATGACTATTTAGGCGTGGTAAACGAAACCTTAAACTCAGTAAAATATGGGGATTTAAGCAAAAAAATTAAAACTATCAATCCTGAATCTTACGAAAGCTTAAACGATAGTATTAACACGCTTATTGATACCTTAAAAGAAAAAGAAAAAGCCGTTACTCAACAACAAACAGAGCTTATTCACCAAAACAAGTTTTTAGAGGCAATACTTAATTCGCTATCTGACGGACTTGTTATTATTGACGGAAAGAACAAAATTTTAAGAGCAACGCCAAAAATTTCTTTGTGGTTCGACGTAAAGGGTAAAGACATTTTAAGAAAAAATATCCTAGATTACGTGACAATTCCTGACAATACTCCTGTTGAAAAGCTTGAAAACACAGAGGTTTACATCAAAGGGTATTCAGAAGACGCATTTGAAGCAACTACAATGCGACTTCAACTTGAAGATAAGAAGAAACGTTTTGTAGTAATTCTAAAAAACATCACTAACCAAAAGGAAATGGACAGATTAAAAGAGGACTTCGTTGCAACACTTACTCACGACCTAAAAGTTCCTATCATCGCAGAATCAAACATTTTGGACTTTTTATTAGAAGAAAAATTTGGACCAATCAATAATAAACAACAAGAGGCGATTAAAAACATTCAGGTTTCAAACCAAGAGTTAATCGAGCTTGTACAAATTTTGCTTGAAACCTACAAGGTTAAAGACACAGGCGCAATTTTATATTTTGAAGAATTTGAAATAAATCCATTTATCAAGGAAATTGTTCAAGAAATGGCTCCAATCGCAGAAAAAAGCGATATTAAAATTAAATACAAGGAATACGAAAATATCACGATTAATGCAGATAAAATGCAACTTAAACGAGTTTTGAAAAACTTAATTCAAAACGCAATATCTCATAGCGAATCTAGCAAAAATATTGATATAAACGTATTAAAAACAAAAAATGAGGTTCAAATTTCGATTAAAGATTACGGAAAGGGAATTTCTAAAGAAGACCTTGAAATGGTCTTCAAAAAATACTATTCAACCGCAAAAAGATTTCGTAAAATTGGCACAGGCTTAGGTTTATACTTAGCTCAACAGATTGTAAAATCTCATGGCGGAGAAATAACTGTTGAAAGCGAAGACGGTAAATACACTGAATTTTGCGTAAATTTACCTCAACAAATAAAAAATAACTAATTTAAAACTTTTGTAGTATAATGAAGTTATTATGGTAGATATTGACAAACCGAAAGAAGTAAGCTTCGTATCAGAGCTTGTATATAGATTATTCAGAGTTCTTGAAAGAATGATAGAAATTAGAAACGTAAACTATCCAGAACAAGAACACAAAGTTATTTTCGCGATGTGGCACTCAGACCAATGTAGCCTACACGGAATACCTTTTGAAAAAAGAAAAAACGTTAACATCTTAATCAGCAAATCTGGCGATGGCGAAGTTATCGCAAGAGTTGTTCAACGTTGGGGTTTTAGCACAGTTAGAGGTTCAAAAGATAAAGGTATCCGCAAAAAAGGTGGCGTTCGCGCAACTATGGAGATGATTGAAAAAGTCAACGAAGGTCAAAATGTTGCAATCATGGTTGACGGACCTGCTGGACCATTGCACGAAATCAAAAATGGCGTTATAAAGGTTGCAAAACACACAGGTGGCGCGATTATACCTATGGTTTGGTATTCTCCTAACAAGACCTTAGTTAGATTTCCAACTTGGGATAAATTCAAAATTCCTTTGGGCTTCACTAAAATTGTAAACTTGTACGGTGAACCAATTTACGTACCTGAAAATTCAACAATTGAAGAAGATAACGCAATAAAAGAAAAGTTGAAACAAGCTTTATTTGACTTGGAAAAACAAGCACCAGAAGCGTTCAAAGAGGCATACAAAAAGAAAAAATGAAAAAAAGTTTAAATGTGATGGCAATTCAAATGTCATCAGAACTTGGGGATAAGTCAAAAAACATAGAAAAAATTCAAACTTTAATCAAAAATAACGTCAAAAAAGACACAGATGTTATATTTTTACCAGAAGTTTGGACAGTTGGTTGGACTTGTAAATATTTTGAAGAATCCGCCGAGGATATAGACAATAGTGGCGTTATAAAAACCTTATCCGAGCTTGCAAAACAATATAACGTAAACATTATTGGCGGAAGTTTTATCTCTAAAAAAGAAGGCAAATTATACAACACTTGCCCAGTAATAAACAGAAACGGCGAGCTTGTTGCGACTTACGACAAATGCCATTTATTCTCTTATTACGGAGATAATGAAGGAACATACATAACAGAAGGCTCAAATCCAGTACTTGTAAACCTAGAAGGCGTACGAATAGGGTTAACTATCTGCTATGATATAAGATTTCCTGAACTTTATCGCGCTTATGCGCTTAAGGGTGTTGATTTAATGGCAAATATGGCTGCTTGGGGTTCTAAAAAAGAAATTCCTTGGGTTTCAATGACCCACTCTAGAGCCGTTGAAAACCAATGTTATTTTGTTGCTTTAACTCAATCTGGAGCAATCGAAAATGGCGAATTTAATTTAGGTAAGTCAACAATAATCGACTATAAAGGCGACAATTTGGCAGAAATAACTTCTGGGGAAGGCGCAATTTCTGCAACAATAGATTTTGAAGAACAAAACAGTTTTAGAGCAAAATGTACAGTTTTAAAAGACATTCACGAAAACTATCAAGTTAAGGAGTTTTAACTATGAAGAAAATATTACTAACTTTTTTATCAATATTGCTTATATCACAAATCGCTTACGCAAAAGAAAAAAGTAACAGATTAGATTTAGCAATAAAAAAGACTAATATTTCAAAAGGAAGTGTTTCTTTTTCATTTAGAGATTTAGAAACAGGAAAAGTGGTTCAAGAACTAAACTCAAGCACTCAAGTAACTCCTGCATCTACTCAAAAAGTTTTGACAACAATTCCGTCACTTTACACTTTGGGCGAAAATTATCAGTTTTCAACAAAATTATATAAAGCTAAAAACGGTGATTATTACTTAGTTTTAGGTGCTGACCCATATTTAACTTCAAAAGACTTAAAAAACTTACTTTCTTATATAAAAATAGAAAAATGGGGTGAATTAAAGAATTTGTACATTGATGATTCCATTTTAGACAACAAAACTTGGGGCGAAGGTTGGCAATGGGACGACGATTTGAACACTTTAATGCCAAAATTCGGTTCATATAACCTTGACGGAAATCTTTATACAATAGTTGTAAAACCAACTAGAATAAACAATCCAGCAGATATTTTCACAGAACTTTTTTACCCTACATCATTCATAAACAAAACAATAACCTCTGCAACAAAAACAGATATTACTCTTGAGCGTGAAAATTACATTTCACCAGATACTTTAACTGTTAACGGCGAGGTTGCAGAAACAACAAAAGTACAAATTCCAGTGAATTATCTAAAACGCTACTTCATTTTAAGATTAGATGACGCGCTAAGAGATAACAAAATAAGCTATTACGGCAAATATCCGACAGGAAAAGTTCCTGCAAATTCAACTCTAATTGCGCAAATTTCACATCCGATTAATACCGCAATGACAGATGCATTAAAAAATAGCAACAATCTTGTTACTGAAACATTATTCAAAGTAGCAGGAGGCAAATACACAAAAAGCACAGGTACTCAAGCTTCAGCAATGGCAATGTTCAATAACTTCTGCTCAAAAAATAATTTAAACTGCACAAACATTAGATTAACAGACGGAAGCGGAGTTTCAAAAAACAACTTAGTAACGGCTGATTTTATGAGCGAATATTTGTATGCAACACAAAACAGATTAGGTTACGACAAGACAAAACACTTACTTGCAACACCTTCTGAAGGTACTTTAAAATTAAGAATGTTATCTTTGAGAAATCAATTGTATGCAAAAACTGGTACACTATCAAATATTAGCGGAATAACAGGATATTTGGACACAAAAAGTGGTAAATCTTATGCTTTTGCAATTTACGTAACAGACGGCAAATCAAACGAAGCTTCTAAAAAAATGCTTGAAGAATTTATCATCAGAGAAGCATATAACAAACTTTAAATTAACAAAAATTTACGTTACTTTTAAATGTGTTTAAGCTAGAATACTAGTATAAACGAGAGGAATTTATGTTTAACGAAACAAAAACTCACGAAATTACTGTCGATACAGTTATTTTAACAATTAAAAATAACGCACTTCAAGTTCTTTTAATCAAACGTGACAAAGAACCGTTTATCGGTAAATGGGCAATCCCTGGTGGTTACGTTAGAATGTCAGAAAACTTGGAACAAGCGGCAGTTCGTATCTTAAAAGAAAAAACAAACGTAGATAACGTTTATTTAGAACAACTTTACACATTTGGCGACCCACTTCGTCACCCTGACGCTCGTGTTATCACTTGTGTATATTTTGCTCTTGTAAGATATGAAGACGTAAAAGTCGTTGCATCAGACGATGTAGCTTGGTATCCAGTGGATAACATGCCAGCATTGGCATTCGACCACAAGGAAATTATCGACTACGCTCGTGCTAGAACTCGTTTATCATTGAGAACTTGCCCAGTTGCTTACCAATTATTAAAAGAAAAATTCACTCTTACAGAAATGCAAAGAGTTTACGAACTTATTATGGGCAAACAACTTGACAAACGTAACTTTAGAAAAAAAGTTCTTGGAACAGAAGGTCTTATTGAGCTTGATGAATTTACAAAAGCATCTTCAAAACGCCCTGCAAGACTTTATCAATATAAACAACTTTATACAGGTGATTTTAAATCATTCTTTATTGCAAATAAAACGAAAGAGGAAATATAATGTTATTAAGCTTAGTTTGGATTATTCAAATTGTTACATCAATTTTATTAATCGCATTAGTCCTATTACACTCACCTAAAGGAGATGGTATTGCTGCAATTGGTGGCGCTTCTCAAATGTTTTCATCTCAAAAAAGTGCAGAAAAAGGCTTAAACAAATTAACTTACATTGTATCAGGTATCTTCATCGTTTGTACCTTCTTGTTAGGCTTCGGTTTAGTTTAATTTGTTATAACAACCTAATTGATTTATGAATAAAAATAGATGGTACGAAAAAAATCCTAATTTGGCTGAATTAATTAATTTTATTCAGTCGCTTACTGATGAAGAAAAAGATATTGTCGGACAACATTTATTGCAAATTCTAATAAACGAGTGCAACATTGATTTAGACAAAGAATTTTCTGAAATTTCATCAAAGGATTATTCATATAAGCGTTGGTACGATAAAAACTATGACATTTCTTCTGCGCTAGAATTGTTAAAAAACTTACCTGAAATCAAACAACAATTTGTAGTAAAAAGGATAATAACAGAAGTCATCATGTCTTATGCTAAAAAGGAAATTTAAAATGAAAAATATTTTAGTTACAGGCGCATCAAAAGGAATAGGTAAAACAATAGCTCAAACTCTTTCAAAAGAATACAGAGTTTTTGGAACAGCTAGAAATGAAAAAGCTTTGAAAGAACTAAATCTAGCTGGTTATTGTGTTTGCGACCTACAAAAAACTTCTGACTTAACTAAACTTTCAGAATTTATTAAACAAAATAACATTGACATTCTAATCAATAATGCAGGAATTTATACATACAATCCAATTGAAGATATGGATTACGCGCATATCAGCGAGATATTTAAGATAAATTCAATCGCACCAGCGTATTTAATTTCAGCAGTAACGCCATATATGAAATCTAAAAAATGGGGCAGAATTGTAAATATTGGCTCAATTAGCGGAGTTATGGGCGAGGCTTGCGCAAGTCTTTATTCTGCAACAAAAGCCTCTTTGATTGGTATGACAAAAGCTCTTGCACTTGAGTTGGCGCAAGACAATATAACAGTAAACACAATTAACCCAGGGTGGGTAGATACTGAATTAGGCGAAAATTCAATTGAAGCATCAGAATTTGAAAAAGACGAAATTATTGAGTGCATACCTCAAAAAAGGTTTGTCGAACCTGTTGAGGTCGCAAACCTTATCAAATACTTAATTTCAGAAGAAGCAAAAGGGGTAACAGGTCAATCTATTAACCTTTGCGCAGGATTAAGCGTCGGTTTTTAGCTATTTTATAGCAGGAAACGCGTAAATTACGCCGTCATCACTTCTCCAACGCATATAACCAGTTTTGCCCACATTGTCTTCAATTGCAGTAACTAAAGCCCAATTACCTTTTATTACTGTAAATTTTATTTTTTGAGGGTTAATTAAACTTTGCATAACTTGCGAATCATCTCGACTTCCGCTATACAAATCCTTAACTGATTTTGGCGCGTCAGAAATTACATACAAACCGTATTTTCTACCGTAAGTATTATAGAAATTACGCCATAGCATAAAGCGTAAGTCTTCTGATTTTACCCAACCTTTTTTCAAAGGCTTTTTGCAATAAATTATTTCAACCCATTCTTCAATATAGTCAGTAACTTGGGCATAAGCCAACTCTTTTTGTTGCACAAACACTGAGAAAATATCAGCCTCTGTACCTTTTGAAGAATTAAAAGTTTCATAATCCCAATTTGCGCGATACAAAACAGTCGAGTTTAAATTAGGCTTCGAATACACAATAATATTTTTAGGCATTTGATACATACCAATTGCTAAGGTAGAAATATCTTCTGTTGAATTAGGCAAAATGTTAGCATTTGCCGTCAACCCAAACATTAAAAATGCTGTCAAAATTACTAGTATTCTTTTTATCATAATTTATTACTCCCTGAATGAGATTTCGCTATAAGCTTTTTGCAAGCCTGTTTTCAACGCACTCATTTGACCCTCGATAACTTCTTCTGTCAAAGTTGTGTTTTCATCTTGTAATTTTATTCTAAACGCAAGACTTTTAAATCCCTCTTTTATATGTTCACCCTGATAAACATCAAAAATTTCAGAGCCTTTGAATAAATTATTTTGTACTGATTTTTTAATAACCTTTTGAATATCTGCATAAGTTACATCTTCAGGAATTACAAACGCGATATCTCTTTGAACTTCTGGGAATTGTGGCAAGTGTTTGAAATGTGGAACACTTTCGTGAACACAAGACAAAATTTCGTCCAAATTAACTTCAAACAAGAACGCATCTTGGTTTAATTTCATTTTATCCTTCAATAATGGGTGAATTTGACCAAAATATCCGATATCTTTAGCTTGTTTACCCAACATAACCAATTTTGCACATTTGTAAGTATGCATATAATTTACATCTTCGCAAGCTTTAATTTGAATTCTGTTTTCTAAACCAAGGCTTGAAAGTAATTTTTCAAACACACCTTTTAGCGTGTAGAAATCAGTTTTTTGAACTTGTTGCCATTTTGAATTTTCGATATCGCCAGAAATCAAACCTGCAAGAACTCTTGTTTCAGTAACGCCTGAGTTCTTTTCAGTTGTTTCTTGGTCTTTTAAGTAAGTTCTGCCGATTTCGTAAACCCAATAATTCTTTTGACCATTGTCATAATTACCTTTAAAGCAGTTCAAAACATTTGCTACAAGGTTTTGACGAAGCATTGAGTATTCCTCACTTGCAGCGTTAGCAAGTGTAACCGCTTGTTCAGGGTTGTATGTCATCATATATTGGTCTAAAAGTGACTTACCAATTAGAGAAGAGGTTGCAATTTCGTTCAAACCGCAAGAACGCATTAATTCGTGGATTTTAGCAACTGTTTTTTCGTCAAGAGAAATTTCTGCAACTGAATTTTTTTCAGGAATTGTTGGAGAAATTTTGTCGTAGCCATAAATTCTTGAAATTTCTTCGATTAAATCAATTTCTCTGTAAACATCATCAACTCTGAAAGAAGGAACTTCAACTCTTGCAGCAATTTCGTTTTTGCCTAAAATTGTAAATCCTAATTTTTCAAGAATTGAAAGAACCTTGTCTGTCGGAATTTCGATACCTAAAATTCTTTTAATTTCAGAATATCTCAAAGTAATTGGTTCAATATCGTTTTTATCTGAACCAGCTTTGCAAACGCCTTCAACTTTTGCATCAGCGTACTCAACAAGCAATTGCATTGCGCGCATTAAAGCTTGTTTTACGGCACCCATATCAATACCGCGTTCAAATCTTGCGCCTGCTTCTGAACGGTAGCCAACACTTCTTGCGCTTCTTCTGTTTGCAGAAGGTACAAAGTATGCAGCTTCTAGCGCGATATTTTTTGTATTGTCGTCGATTTCTGAGTTTTCACCGCCGAAAACACCGCCTAAACAAACTGGTTTTTCTTTTGTTGCGATTAAAACGCTGTCGTGAGTTAATTTTCTTTCAACACCGTCAAGTGTAACAAGTGTTTCGCCTTCGTTTGCACGTCTTACGCAAAGATAGTTGTCTAATTTATCTCTATCGAAAGCGTGAAGCGGAGTGCCCAATTCAAGTAAAACGTAGTTTGTAATATCTACAACGTTGTTGATTGCGCGAATACCTGATGAAATCAAGCGTTTTTGCATCCAATCTGGCGATTTCTTAATTTTAATACCGCTTAAAAGACCTAAAGAGTAGAATTTACAAACATCTTCGTCTTTAATTTCAACTTCAAAACCGTCATTTCCGTATTCAACAGTTGGTTGAAGTGGAGAATATTTTAAATGTCTGTCGAAAATAGCGCACAATTCACGAGCAACGCCGATAACTGACATTTGGTCGCCTCTATTTGCAGTAGGAGCAACGTTTAGAATGATATCTTCTTCAAGATTTAAAACTTCTTCCAAGTTTTTACCTAATTCAATATCGTCAATAAATCTGTTTAAAATCAAAATACCGTCTTCTTCTTGGTAATTTCTATCGCTTAAACCTAATTCATCAGCAGAGCAAAGCATACCTTGAGATTCAACCCCTCTGATTACTGCAGGAGTAAGTGTGAAGTGTTCGCCAGTTTTTCTGTCTAGAACTTCTGAACCTACTGAAGCGTAAGGAATTACTTGACCTTCCGCGATATTTTGTGCACCGCAAACAACTGTTTTGATTTCTGAACCTATATTTACATCTACAAGGTGCAATTTATCCGCGTTTGGGTGATTATTAATTTTTTCAATTCTTGCAGTAATAATTTTTTTGAATTCAGGTTTTAGATAATCAATACCTTCAACCTCTAAACCACTCATAGTAAGCTCATGAGCGATTTGTTTTTCATCAATTCCGTCTAAATCTACAAATTCTTTTAACCAATTAAGCGATACTTGCATTTTTTATATTCTCCTTAAATTCTTCTATTTTTTCCAAACTGTCGCATTCGATGTAAATTCTAAGTAGCGGTTCTGTTCCACTTGGGCGAACCAAAATCCAGCTATTATCATCGAAATATAATTTCACGCCGTCGATTTTATTAACTCGAACGACCTTGTATTGTCCTAATTCTTTTAAATTTTCAGCCTTTTCAATCGCAATTTTAACTTGTTCTTGATTTTCTAGTTTTGAATCAATTCTATCATTGTAGAATTTTACGCCTGCAAACTTGTGTAAATCCTCTTCAAGCTGAACAAGTGTTTTATGTTCGTAAGCCATAGCCTCAAGAATCAATAAATTTGCCAAAATACCGTCTTTTTCTGGAATATGACCTTGGATAGAAAGTCCGCCAGAATCTTCACCACCGATAATCGGATTGTATTTTCTCATCGCTTCGCCGACGTGCTTGAAGCCTACTGCGGTTTCAACAAGTTCCACATCAAGTTTTTTGGCTAAAATATCCAATAATGAACTTGCACCTACAGTTTTAACCAAAGAGCCTTTTAAACCTTTGTTTTTAGTCAAATGCATCAATAAAATTGCAATAATTTCGTTTGGCGTAACGTAATTTCCTTTTTCGTCAATAACGCCAAATCTGTCGCCGTCGCCGTCGTTTGCAAAACCGACAGTGTTGTGCGAAGCTTTAATTTTTTCAATAAGCTCTTGCATATATTGAGGCTTAGGTTCAGGCATTCCGCCACCGAAATTCGGGTCGTGCTTCATGTGCAAGCTTTTGAACTTAATGCCTTTATCCTTTAAAATCTTGTCAAAATAACCGATTGTAGCGGAATACAATCCATCAAAAATCATATCTTTTTTGTTATTTTTAATTTTTTCAAAATCAATTAATTTTTCTAAATGTTTGAAGTAATCGTTTGAAAAATCATAGTATTCAAACTGACCTTGTAAGCTATTTTCAATACTTTCGCCTAAGTTAGCAACGATTGCATCAGTAATTTCGCTTGTTGCAGGACCTGCATAGTCAGGGATAAACTTCAAACCTAAATATTCAGGCGGATTGTGACTTGCCGTGAACATAATTGCGCAAGCGTTCAAATGTTTTGCACTGTAAGCAAGCACTGGAGTTGGCACGACTTTTTTGCTATATAGCACGTGAAACCCTTTTTGCACAAGGATATCAGCGCAAAGTTTAGAAAAAACATCTGCCATATTTCTTGGGTCATACCCAATTATAATTTTTTTATTTAAACCAAAGTTATCGAAAACATACTTTGCTATTGCGTTTGAAGCCAAAGTTACATTTTCAGAATTAAAATCTTTTCCAACTACGGCTCTCCAGCCATCTGTCCCAAATTTTATATTTGCCATTTCTTGTCCCTTTTAGTAAAATTATAAATAAAACAAGGAGAATTTTCAATGAATTTTTTATCAGGAGTTACAAGAATTGCATATTTAGGTCCAGGGGGCTCATACTGTGAAATGGCAAAGGACAAACTTCTGGATAAATACGACATCTACCCAATGGAAGAACCATTGAATATGATTAGCCGAGTTATTGATTTTGTTGACGATAACCCGAATACGATAGGCGTAATTCCGATTGAAAACTCTATCGAGGGCGCGGTTAGAGAATCAAGCGACTCTTTGATTAAAACAAAAAATCCTAATATCAGAATTTTGTCAGAAATCGTAATTCCGATTAGACACTGCTTGTTATCAAAGGTTACGGAATTATACTCAATTACGGGCGTAATTTCACATCCGCAAGCGTTGGCACAATGTCATAATTTTATACAAAACAATTTGCCACTAAACTTGGATATTGTAAGAGCGACAAGCACGGCAGAGGCTGCGCGCTCACTTGACGGATATAACTTGACTTATTCTGCAATTGGTAGCCAAAAAACTGCACAATTGTATAACTTGAATATTATTTGCGAAAATATTAACGATGACCCAACGAACCAAACTCGATTTGCGCTAATTGGCGACTTAGATACACCGATTACAGGCAGAGATAAGACGAGTATCGCGTTCTCAACAGAAAACGTTTCAGGTGCATTGCTTGTAATCTTGAAGATTTTCTCAAAATATAATTTGAACTTGTCATATATTGATTCAAGACCTTCAAAAACAAAATTCGGACAATATACATTCTATGTTGATTTTGACGGACATATCAAGGACGAGGTTGTACAAAAGGCGACAGAAGAGATTAAGGCACAATCGACATTCTACCGATTCATCGGCTCTTATGAAAAGTATACAGTGGAATGATTACAGTGAGTTGCGCTATGTCATTCTGAACTTGTTTCGGAATCTCCCACTAGGTGCAAACAAAACAAGATGCTGAACATAGAAAGACAATACAAACCGTGTATATCGAGCGCTTCAGCATGACATCTTTTTATAACAGTGTTCCTTGTGCTAAAATAAAAAAATGGAAAATTCTTATTACATTTATATTCTAACAAATGAACACAATACAACTTTTTATGTTGGAGTAACAAACAATTTACCAAGAAGAATAAAAGAACACAAAGAAAAGCAAATTGAAGGCTTTTCAAAAAAGTATAACTTGTCTAAATTGGTTTATTTTGAAAATGTTGGTTATATAGAAGACGCGTTAAATAGAGAAAAGCAATTGAAAAATTGGCACAGAGAGTGGAAAACTAATTTAATAAAAACAATGAATAGTTCATTTATTGATTTAAGCGAACAGTTGGACGATTTTATATAATCCTTTGCAGGGGATCCTGAAACAAGTTCAGGATGACATATTTGTTTTGTTTCTTCTTTATGTCATGCTGAAGCGCTCGACGTGTGCGGGTTGCGTTGTCTTGCGATGTTCAGCATCTTGTTTTGTTTGCGCCTTGGAGGAGATCCTGAAATAAATTCAGGATGACGTATCCTTTTTATGTCATGCTGAAGCGCTCGACGTATGCGGGTTGCGTTGTCTTGCGATGTTCAGCATCTTGTTTTGTTTGTACCTCGCAGGAGATCCTGAAATAAATTCAGGATGACATGTTTTTTGTCCCTTGGAGGAGATTCCGAAACAAGTTCGGAATGACATATTCTGCGGGATGACGTACACGCGAACAGGCGGGTGCGATGCACCCGCCTGTTCTGTTATGCTTTTTCTGCTATGCCTCTATTATTATGCCCTTATATTATTGTTGAATAGCATACATTTTGAAACATGTATTCACGTTCACATCAGTAGGGATTTTGCTACGTTTGTTGATTTTTGGATATCTCATATAAGAGCAAGCCATTGGGTCAGTTTTCTTTTTGTCATCAGGAGTTACAAGTAGAACTTTACCGCTTGGCTCAACTTTGAATGTGAATTTAGTTGGAACATTGCAACTTGTTGAGTAACCGCAAGTTTTTGACAATTTTTCGTTTCTTACTTCATTAGTGTCATTTGGACTAACTTTAGTCATGTAAACAGTAATATAAGCATATTTAGCATTTGCATCATTGAAGTGGTCTTCAATAAGCCAATATAGACCGTCAGGAGTACCAAATCGAACAGTACTGCCACTGATTGTTGGGTCAGAGATAGTGTTCAATCTGTTAGCAAAACTTACTGCGAATTTGTTGCTAGCACTAACGCCAGTAAGTCTTAAGAATGGGTTCTTAAGTTTTTGAGCGTCAGTAATTTCAGTATCAGCAAAACCTTTACCTAAAACTGAAATTTGACTGTCTTCAAAGCTGAATTCATCACCGCTAGGCATTTTACATTTACAAGTAGTATCGTTCCAAGTTCCACCTTTATCTACGCAATTCAACTTTTGCATAACATTACAAGAATTTATATTTAAAGAAGAAACACCCATACTAGAAGATCCTGATGAGCTAGAGCTTGAGCTAGAGCTTGAGCTTCCGCTAAGGCAAGTGCATAAATTTGCATTATATTTGCCACCATCTGCTTCGCAGGCTGTTTTTTCGCTCAATAAACATCCTGCAGCGCCAATTACGCAAGCACATTTGACAGTAGAATCCCAATATCCACCTGCATTTGTACAAAGTGTTTCTTGACGCGTAGTTGGTACTGAACAAGCAAGATTGCCAGAACATGAACAAGTTTTAGTCAGCCACAATCCACCCTTAGCAGTACATTGTGCTTTTAAGGTTGATTCATTATTACATGCTAAAGTTAAACCTGAAGAAGAAGAAGATGATGATGATGAGCTAGATGATGTGGTAGATGATGAACCACCACCACCGCCACCAGCGCAACGATATTTGTATTCATTTTGTTGTGCTGTACATTCATTTCCAAAATCATCCACCCAAACTTCATCTTCTATCGTTTCTAAAACATCCGCAGCACAAAGCGTAGCAGAATATTTCAACGAACAAGTTTGGCTCGATAGTGCTGCCATACTTCTTAATTTTGAAGCCGTAGGCATAAGCGCGATAACTTCCGCATTAGGATAAAGTTCTTTATCCGTAAGCAATTCTTTGATTACCTTTTGAGTTTCTGAATATGCGCGTCTAAACATGATAATGTCTTTATCAGGTTTAGCAGTATTAACCGCAACGATAGACAATGCCGCAATTACACCGATAATACCGATGATTATCAATGCCTCCGTCATTGTAAAAGCTTTTTTTATCATACTTAACCTCACTTTATATTATTTGTTTTATTTTCTTTTTATAAGATACCGCAACAAGTGCGGTATGACACTTATTGCGGTATTACTGTTTATCTTTGCAACAATGCTGCTGCCTCCGCACTTGGTGTAATTCTACCACTTGCATCAACTGTAAATCTGTAAGATGTATTAGTAGAACTGTTTACAACAACATCAATAAACGCGTGTGGGTTTGCAGTATTAGTGAAGTTGTCTGTAATTGTCCATTGAATACCGTCTTTTGTTCTGCAAGAAACAACATTGCCACTTACTGTTGGTTCATCAACAAATGCAACTGCAAAGTTGTATGCAAATTTGTTATTAGAATTGTATTTTGGATTTGTTGCATTTTTTGGAATTTCTGTGTTTGCTAATACTTCATATCTGCTAATTTTTGAAGCATTGCCAGTTGAAGAACTGCCAGAACCCGCAGTCAATGCACTACCGTTTTGATTAATGTCTATAGTTGTGCCACTGCTACTTGCAAATTCTTCGCCTAAACTTCTACTACCAGAAGAAGAAGATGAACTAGATGAAGATGAAGATGATGTAACAGATCCACCAAGATTACCACCACTAGAACAAGTACAAGTTAGATTATTAAATGTTCCACCTGCAGTTGTACAAGCAGTACGGTCTGAAGCAAGACAGATATCAGCAATATCAGCCGTCGTATAAGTACCACTACTTGTAACATCTGTAAATCTGTCTGTAGTAAGTTGCCAACTAGATGTACCACTTGATGAACTTGTTACTGTTGACAAGCAAGATGAGGATGGGTCAATATCAATAGTAACATATTCTGATTGATCAGCATTTACGGCTGAAACCATAAATTTAGAAAGGTTCAAGTGTGCAAAAACACCACCAGTTTCGCTAACATCTTTTGCCAATGGGTACAAGTCTTCATTATTAACAACGGCAGAAACAACTTCTGACATTGATTTATAAGCCTTTTTAAGCATCATTGCATCTTTATCAGGACGTTTACCTGTCAAGCTAACAACTGTAACGACTGCAATTATACCAATAACCCCGACCATTACTAGAATTTCGGTAAGAGTAAATCCAGACTTTTTCATATTAACTCTCCTTTATTAAATAACTTTATACATACTATATTTTATTCCATTATTATAACATATTTTAACAAGCACTTGCAATATTTTCATTTTTATATTAAAATATATTTACATACTCGATGGATTGTACAAAATACACTATATACAGTCCATGACACAATTTACCAACACTAGGAAATTTTTTATGTTTAAAAAAACAGTAATAATCACTATCGCATTAGTGCTAGTATTCTGTCAACAAACACTAGCCGGTGAAATTTCAGAAAATGAAGTTAAAGCAATTATTGTAAAACATTCCGTAGAATTAGGCATTGATCCAGCGCTTGCTTTAAGTATCGCCAAAATGGAATCAAAATTCAAACACAACCTAAGAAGCCCTTATGGCGCCGTAGGTGTATTCCAATTGATGCCTTCAACCGCTAAAACTCTTGGAGTTAACCCTTATTACCTAAGCGACAACATCAAGGGCGGTTTGATGTACTACAAAATGCTATACAAAATGTTCGGTTCTACTGAATTAGCTCTTGCTGCATACAACGCTGGACCTGTTGCCGTAAAACGTAACAAAAGCGTTAGCAGAGGGTTCGTAAACTCAATCATGGCTGATTACAACCATTACAAAAAGCACCCTGATCAATCTATGATTCAAGCCGCTAAAAAAGCTCCTAAGGTTCACGCTCAACCAAAACCAGTCGTTTCAACTAAACCTTCCGTTAAAACTTCACCAGTTACTAACGGCAACACCGCTGGTTTGACTAGACATACACTTGAAATGATTGACGTTTCTGCTACTAAAGCGGTTAAAGATTCGTTGATTTAAGGATTTTGGCTGAAAAGGTTTTATTAGCAAGCGCGACGGGTTCCCCGTCGCGCTTGTTATAATATGTCATACCGCAAGTTGCTTTTAACTTTTCTTTCTGTTATAATCAATTCGAAAGTGTTTATAGGGGTCATTATGAACAAATTAAAAGCGTTTACTTTGATTGAAGTTCTTTTAGCTCTTGCTATCGTAGGTGTTATTGCTACGGTAACGGCTAACCAATTGAAAAAAATGCAAGCTGATAAAATCGCTATCAGTTTTCAAAATTGCTACAACAGTATGGGTGCAGCTATAAGACACATGTACGAGGACGAAGTTAATTACCCGAAAATATCTACTGGCACATACGATAGCGATGGTAATATGCGACTTGCAGGGTTTTCAAACTTCTATAATTATGGTTCTATAAATACTGACAATATATCTTTTGATAGACTTAAATTTGCAAGAATGTTTTCTAATGAAATAGGCGCCCAACGAGTTCTAACTTCAGACAATAGCAAATATGGTATGATATTCTCTGCCAAAAACGGTAGCGACTGGTTAGTTCAAATACCAAGACCAGCTATGAGCACTAGCAGTAGTTATATCGTAATTATATTTGACGCAAACGGAAAACAAGAAGGTCCAAATTGCCCAGTACAATTGCAACTTGTTGATACAACTAGCTCATCATCAAACATAGGCTTAAATTGTGCTAAGCCTGACAGATTTCGTTTTTATGTATCAGCAAATTCAAAAATCACACCTGATGGCGCAAAAATATATAACGGAACTGATTTAGAAACATATATTCAAAATAATCACATGTTAGATGTTGATAAATAATAGAAAATAAATTCATACTTAAAGGAAAGGAAAAAGAAAAAATGGAACAAAAAAATTTGGCTGAAATCGGTGTATTTGGTGGTTCAGGATTTTACAAATTCTTGGATAACGTTGAAGAAGTAAAAGTTGAAACACCTTATGGTATGCCTAGTGACAATTTAATGATTGGCCAAATCGGTAATCATAAAGTAGCATTCATGCCTAGACACGGAAGAAACCACACTATTCTTCCTCACTTAATCAACTACAGAGCTAACGTTTGGGCTATGAAACACATCGGTTGCTCAAGAGTTATCTCTCCTTGTGCTTCTGGTAGCTTACAAAAACACATCAACCCTGGCGATTTCGTTATCTGCGACCAATTCGTAGATTGGACTGACGGCAGAAAATCAACTTTCTTTGAAGGACCTGTTGTTCACCACCCATCTGCGGCAGATATGTATTGCCCAGAATTAAGAAAAATCGCTATCGATACTGCTAAACAATTAGGTATCAAAGTTCACGAAACTGGTACTATGGTTGTTATCAATGGACCTAGATTCTCTACAACTGCTGAATCTAAATTCTTCACTAACCAAGGTTGGGATACAATCGGTATGACTGCTTTCCCTGAAAACTACTTGGTTAAAGAAATGGATATGTGCCCATTGAACATCTGCTTAATCACTGACCACGACTGCGGTTTGGTTGGCGATGTTCCTCCAGTTTCTCACCACGAAGTTTGCAGAGTATTTGACGAAAATATCGAAAAAGTTAAAAACTTGTTATTCAGAGTTATTGAATCTATTCCTGCAACTAGAGAACACTGCGATTGCGCTAATACTTTCAAAAATTCTCAAATGTAATTTTTATGACTATTTGAACGGCGAAAAGTTTTCAACTTTTCGCCGTTATATATTTTAAAAGGATAACGCTATGATTATTAAAGCTATAAATCAATTATTTTACTTCTATTATATTCTTATTATTATTAGAATTTTCTTAACTTGGATTCCAACAATTGATTGGGACGCTCAACCAATAAAAGCCATAAGAGTTTCGACTGATTGGTATTTAGATATCTTTAAAAGAATAATTCCACCTTTTAGCGGTTTGGATT
>CAVCIX010000019.1:0-24648 GCA_963602505.1 Anaerovoracaceae bacterium
TGGGCATTATTGGTGTGGTTGCGGCGTTGACTATTCCGAACTTAAACCAATCAACTGGCGACAGAGAAAAAGTTGCAAAGGTTAAAAAGATTTATGCGAACCTTGAAGACGCTTTCGGTCGTGCAACTGCGGTTTATGGACCATTAGAAGAATGGTTTGTGAATGATGGTGATGACGGAGCTGCAAAGGTAAAACGTCTTGGCGAACGTTTAACTGAATTTATGAAGGTATCAAAAGTTTGTGACCAAAAAGCTGATACAGAATGTTTTGTTGACAGAATTGATGATTTTGGAGGTTATGCTGGAGGTCCATTACAAGCATCGTCGTATAAAGTAATATTAGCAGATGGTACTTCATTATCGATTAGTCCTCTTCTTTCAAGTAATTTTTTCGTTGATGTACTTTTCGATATAGATGGTAAAAACAAAGGTAAAAATCTAATGGGAATAGATATATTTCAGGTATATCTTACAGAATCTGGCGTACAAACATATTGTACTGTTGAAGATTGCGACTTAGATTACGTATTTAATGACGGTTGGGGTGCTCTTGATTGGGTGTTAAAAACTGATAATATGGATTACCTAAAAGCCGATAAAAAAGGTAAATGCACAAACGGAACACAATTAAGCAATACCGTTACAAGTTGTAAGTAGCAGATTGTATCCCCTAATTTTCAATCACGGATAGTGCTTTGATTTTTTTGTTTGAATGTGATTGGATATAGTCGTGCAATAAATTAATGCAAACTTCGCAAACTTTTGTTGTTGCTTTTTTGTCGTAGTCGCTTTCGTAATTGAAATCAAATTGCATCATTGCTTGTAAGAAATCTCTCATTTTGTGGTGAAGTTTTAGTTTTACGCCAAGTGTTTCATTACATTCTTCGCAAACAACTCCGCCCATTTGGATTGAAAAATACATATCTTCGTCCAAAATTTGTTCTCTACAACATAGGCAAGAATCAAATTCCAAGCCAAAACCTGCAATAAGCATCATCTTAAGTTGGAATTTTATAACTGCAATCATTGCGTCTTTTTTAGATTTAGCCTCGGAAATTCTATCAAGCGCCTTGTAGAACAATTCATAAACCTCTTTGCTTGAAGGGTCATCTTCTACTCCAAAAATTGAAATAATTTCTGAAATATATGATGAATAAACAAGTTTATCCAAGTCTTTTCTTGTATCTTTAAAAGTATTTAAGGCTTCTGCCTGACAAATTGTATCCAAATTTTTCCCCTTATATAACATAACTTTGTTTGCAACTAGCGAATCCATTCTTGCGCCAAGTTTGCTTTTTGCTTTTTTTACTCCCTTTGCAACCCCGCGCATTAAACCGTAGTCTTTTGTGTACATAACGACGATTTTGTCTGCCTCGCTAAGGTTATATGATTTTAGATTGATAGCATCTGTAACCAAATTATTCATACAAATCTCCGCCTTTTGTACCGCGATATACGCCACGGAAGAATTGTTCAAGTTCCATTTTATCATCAGACGCTTCAAGTGCCGTTTCTTTTGTAATTGCGCCAGCTTCAACAAGTTTGAACAAGGATTCATTCATTGTAATCATATCGTTGAAGTTACCTTTTCTAAGCATATCGTAGATTTCTTCAAGTTGATCTTTAAGAATAAAATCTTTAACGGTAGGTGTTACGACCATAATTTCGCAAGCTGGGTAACGACCTTTTGAAGTTGCTTTTTTTACAAGTTTTTGAGCAACTGTGCCACGCAAAGTTTGCGCTAACTGACGTCTTACGGTATCCCTGTCTTCTGGGTTGTACATATTGATAATTCTGTAAATTGTTTGAACCGCGTCATTTGTGTGCATTGTTGCAAACACCAAGTGACCAGTTTCCGCAGCTTTTAGAGCACTATCAAGTGTTTCGATATCTCTGATTTCACCAACAAGAATAACGTCAGGGTCTTGTCTTAATGCATATTTAATCCCTGATGCGAAGCTTGGCGTATCAATTCCGATTTGTCTTTGTGTAACTGTTGATTTTTTATCCGTAAACACAAATTCAACAGGGTCTTCAATTGTTACGATGTGTTTTTGATATTTTGCATTAATGTAATCAATAAAAGACGCCAAAGATGTAGATTTTCCGCTACCAGTAGGACCCGTAACAAGTACAATACCGTTGTTGTAGTCCGCAAATTGTTGCATTGCAAGTGGTAAGTGTAATTTCTCGAAGTTACTGATATAATAAGGGATAACCCTGAATACAAGCCCAAATTCAGCCATTGTACGAGAAAGATTAACCCTAAATCTTGAAATTCCTTTTAGTTCATAAGAAAAATCCAAGTCTGTCGCTTGTGAAAGCCTGTCTTTTACAAAATTAGGGACTATGTGGTTTACCATTCTGTTCATATCATCAGAAGTTAATTGTGGTAAATCAGTTTTCAAAATTGAACCGTCGCGTCTAAGCATTGGACGTTCGCCGACTTTCAAGTGAATATCCGAACAATCCGTTTTTACTGCTTTTTCTAAAAATAAATCTAAATTAAAACTACCTGTCATAAAATCCCCTATTTATCATTATAGTACCATTTCTTTGTGTCATGGACAAAAATATTACAAAAATTTAGATATTCTTGACATGTTTTTACTTTAAAGTCACAATTTAAAAAGGGATGAGGTGAAAAATGAAAGAAACTCTTTTACATGATAAACAAGTCGCTCTTGGTGCGAAAATGGTAGATTTTGCAGGTTGGCACATGCCTGTTCAATTTACTTCAATTATAGAAGAACATAAAAATGTTAGAAATAACGCGGGATTATTTGATGTATCACACATGGGCGAAGTGTTTGTGTCAGGTAAAGATGCTTTGAAATTTTTAAATAGTATCGTTCCTCAAGAAATTTCAAAATTGTACGATTCAAAAGCCGTTTATTGCCAATTACCAAACAAAAACGGTGGTTTGATTGATGATTTAATTATTTATAAATTAAAGGATGAAAAATATCTTTTAATCGTTAATGCTTCACGCGTAGATGAAGATGTTAACTGGCTTGTAAGAAACAGTATGGAATATGATGTTTATATTGATAATCAATCTCACAACTATTCTTTACTTGCGGTTCAAGGTCCAAAAGCTGGCGATATTCTTAAAAAACTAGGTTATACAGAAGCACAAGATTTCTTCACAATAAAACCTGCAACAATCGACGGAATGGAAGTTATGGTATCTAGAACAGGTTACACTGGTGAAGACGGATACGAAATCTTAATGAAAAACAAAGACGCAGTGAAAATGTGGGATTTGTTGTTAGAAAAGGGAAAAGAATTCTCTCTTATGCCAATAGGATTGGGCGCAAGAGATACTTTAAGACTTGAATGTGCACTTCATTTGTACGGTAACGATTTAGACGAAAATACAACTCCAATTGAAGCGGGTTTATCTTGGTCAGTGCCAAAAGATAAAGAGGCTGATTATAACGGAAAAGAAGTTATAATGGCACAAGTTAAAAATGGTGTAGAAAAGAAATTAATTGGGATAAAAATGGCAACACGTGCGGTTCCAAGACACGAATGTGAGGTTTATTTCAATGGTGAAAAAGTTGGACACGTTACAAGTGGAAGCTTTGCACCGTCACTAAATGAAACAATTGCGTTATGTTATGTAAAAAATATCAAAGAAATTTGCACAGGCGCTAATGTTCAAGTTATGATAAGAGAAAAGTTATATGATGCAGTGGTTGTAAAACGACCATTTGTACAAAAACATAATAGTTAGAAGAAAAATTGAAAAGGAGATTTTAATGAGTATTACAGAAGGAATGTTATGTTCAAAAACTCACGAATACATTTTAGAAAATAGTCCAAAAAATTATTCAATTGGCTTAACTGATTATGCAATTGAACAATTGGGCGATATCGTATTTTTAGAATTGCCAGAAGTTGGTGCAAGTTTCAATAAAGGCGATGTTTTTGCGACTATCGAATCAGTTAAAGCTGCATCAGAAATTTATATGCCAATCTCAGGTACTGTAACAGAGGTTAATGAAGCTCTTGTTGATGCTCCTGAAACTTTAAACGAAAGCCCTATGGAAAAAGGCTGGTTGGTAAAAGTTGAATTTACTGGTTCAGACGTGGAATTATCTGAATTATTAGAATATAGTGATTATAAAGAAGAAGTACAATAATGAATAACTTTTTAGCCCTAAATGAACAAACTAGAAGTGAAATGCTTGAAAGCATTGGCAAAAGCAGTGTAGAAGAATTATTTAGCCAAATTCCGCAAGAGGCAAGGATGCAAACCCTTGATTTGCCTGAAGCCTTAAACGAAATGCAAACGCAAAGAGCAGTAAAAAAACTTGCAAAAACAAATAATTCAGACTATATCTACTTTGTTGGCGCAGGTACTTACAATAAATTTATTCCTGCCGTAGTGGGTCAAATTGCTCAAAGATACGAATTCTTGACGGCTTATACTCCTTATCAGCCAGAAATTGCTCAAGGTACGCTTCAAGTAATGTATGAATTTCAATCTTTGATTTGCAGACTTACTGGCATGGATATTTCTAATGCGTCTGTTTATGACGGGGCAACTGCAACCGCAGAAGCCGTTATTATGGCAAAAAGAGTTTCTAAGAAAAATAAAGTTTTGGTTTCAGATACGATTAATCCTGAATATTTGAAAACGGTGCAAACTTACGCTTGGGCAAACGGAATTGAATTAGAAATGTTTGATGTTATGCCCGAGAATGTTGCGGATTACGCTGGTGTAGTTATTCAAAATCCAAATTTTTATGGCGAAATTAAAGAAATTAAAAAGCCAGAAGGTGCATTGTTAATTGTAATAACAGATGTTTCTTCTCTTGCTTTATTGAAACCACCTGCTGAGTACGGTGCTGATATTGTGGTTGGTGATATTCAACCTTTGGGCATTCCAATGTCTTTCGGAGGACCTCACGCAGGATTTATGGCTTGTACAGAAAAATTAATGCGTCAACTTCCAGGGCGTTTAGCAGGCAAAACTTTAGATGCCGATGGAAATGTCGCTTATACCTTGACAATTCAAACTCGCGAACAACATATTAAACGTGAAAAAGCGACAAGTAATATTTGCTCAAACCAAGCTTTAATTGCTCTTTGTGCAACTGTTTATTTGAGTTTGTTGGGCGAAAAAGGTTTTAAACAAGCAAGCTTTTTATCAAGCAAAAACGCTCACGAGTTAGCTAAAAAACTTCAAGAAATCGGTGTGAAGGTCTTATCAAAAGATTTTTATAATGAATTTTTGATTGAAGTTGAATATGCTGATGAATTTTTGGCGAAATTAAAGAATAACGGTATTATTGGCGGTTATAAAATTGACGAAAAAACAATTCTTGTTTGCGCAACTGAAATGAATTCAGAAGAAGATATTGAACTATATATTAACTCTGTAAAATAGTTTAAAAATGTCATGCTATATCTATGTAAAGAATTGTAAATCTTTTTTGCTTGGGGCTGAAAAAACTGTTATAATTAGATTACAGATTTGAAATAAAATCTGTAAATGGTAGCAATTTTTTTAGTGTTAGTGTTTTTAATATAACATAAAGCAAATTTAGGATTTATATTTTGATTAACAAAGATACAATAATTAAACAAGAGAAAGAAATCTTATACAATAAGACTCTATCAACAAATCCTATTTCAGGTACAGGTTTTATGCCTCGTATGTCTGCTTCTGTTGCTAGAACAACTTCAAACAGATTATATTGTGGCTATAATTCAAATAATACTGACCGCGTTTTTGCTACAACTGATTTTAGAGAAATCATCAGCTCTTTGAGTGTTGCTTTAAAAGGCAAAACAAACATCGCTGATTTTTATAGCTCATTACATTCATTATTGGTAAACAAATTAGGTGCTCAATTTAGCGCTATTGGTTTATTCCAAGAAAAATCAAAATGTATCAATATCAAATTAACTGATAAAGTTGGTGGAACATATTCATCAAGAGTTTTCTTATCAGATGATACAAACCCAATCGTTGAATGTTTTAATTCTCAAGAAACAGTTATTAAAAAAGATTCAAAATTCTTAAAATTATCATATTTACAAAGCCCAGCAGTTGCTGTTATTCCTTTAATTTCAGTTAACGAATGCTTAGGCGTTATGATTATTGGCGATAATAAAGTTGAAGAAAATGCTGATTTGTATTCATTAATCGCTAGCCACTATGCATTATTTATGCACAATGCAGATTTAATGGAACAAGCTAACGCTCACGCAAACACAGACTCTTTAACTTCTTTACATAACCACAGAGGTTTCCAAGAAATATTATCAACAGAAATTGAAAAAGCTGAAAAAGCTAATTCAACTGTTTCTGTTATTATGATGGACGTTAATAATATCTCTAAAATCAATAGAGAATTAGGCCACGCAAAAGGCGACGAAGTTATCAAATTAGTTGCTGAAAAAGTTAAACAAAACATCCGTTCAAACGATACAGCAGGTCGTTATGGTGGTGACGAAATCGCTATCATTCTTCCTGATACAGATACAAATGAAGCTAAATACTTAGCTGAATATTTAACATATAGCTTATCTTGTTGTTTTATTGATGATGTAGGACCAGTAAAAGTTTCAGTTGGTATTGCAAACTATCCACAATGTGCAAAAGACCAAGAAAAATTATTAGTTTCTGCTGAACAAGCAATGTACATCTCTCAATCAAAAGGCTACAAAGATGGTATGTCAGCAATCATCAGTTCTTCAGATTTCAATTTCTGGGATGATATGGCATTACATTCATTCGCTGAAGTTTTAACAAAACGTCACTCTCAATTAGGCGTAAACTTCGAAGAAGAATTAGTTAATAAATTCGCAAATGAAGAAATTTCTTCTCAACATCACTTAGAAGAATTAGCAACTTCTTTAGCTGGTGCAATTGATGCAAAAGACCCTTATACAAAAGGTCACTCAACTTCAGTTTCTAAATACTCAGAAGCTTTAGCAAGAGCATTAAATATGCCAGAAGCAGAAGTTCAAAGAATAAAATTAGGTGCATTATTACACGACGTTGGTAAAATTGGTATTCCTGAAAGTGTATTAAAGAAACCAACTCACTTATCTGACGAAGAATGGGAAGTTATGAAGCAACACCCAACAATCGGTGCAGAAAAAGTATTAATGCAAAACGAAGCATTAAAAGACTTAATGCCAATGGTTAAATATCACCACGAACACATTGATGGTTCAGGCTATCCTTGCAAATTAAAAGGTGATGAAATTCCATTAGAAGCAAGAATCGTAGCAGTTGCTGATACATACCACGCTTTAATCAGTGACAGACCTTACAGAAAAGGTTTAGGCGTTGAAAAAGCTTGTGAAATCTTACAAGCAGGTGCAGGAACTCAATGGGATGCAGAATTAGTAAGAAAATTCATCCAAATCGCTCCAGCATTAGCAACTACAATCTAGTTTTAAAAAGGACCTCCATTTCGGAGGTCTTTTTTATACATTAAATGATTGATTTTTAGTGTTTTTGTTACAAAAAACAGTTTTTGTAAATTTTTTGGGTTGAAAATCGTTTCAAAATTTGCTAAAATGGGTACGTATTAAATATATATGGATATATTATATGTTTAATTATAGAGTATATTAAAATTATGGAGGATTTTAATATGGGCGTAATCAGTTTTTCAGGCTTAGCCTCAGGTATGGATACCAGCACATGGATTGAAGCCTTAGTTAAAATAAAACAACAGTCAGTAACGACTTTGCAAAATAAACAGACTGAAATTAAAAAATCTCAGTCAACTTTGAGTGATATTAAATCGAAAGTAACTACTTTGAGAAGTTCTATTGAAAAAATTACTGATGCAAAATTAGGTGGTTCTTTTGATATATTTGCAAAAAATACAGTTTCTTCTACAAATAAAAGTGTTGTAGATGCAACTGTTACTTCTGATGCAGCAAAACAAAATTTGGATATTGTTGTTAATAAATTAGCAACTGCAACAACTGCAACTTCAAAACTAGGTGCTGAAGGCTTAATCTCAGAAGATACAAAATATAGCTCTTTAGCCGCAGGCAAAGCTAAAACAGGTGCTTTCAGTATTTATGTCGATGGTACAAAACACACAATAAATATTGATGAAGATAGCACAATTGGCGATATTCTTGATGATATTTCAGCTATCGACGGCGTAAGTGCTTCTGTTGTTGACGGTAAAATTTCAATTTCAGCAGAAGATAAATCTTTAGTTATTGGTTCATCTACTGATGAAGCAAACTTTGCTTCAATTGCCGGTTTAGTTCGCAATGATGAAACAGGTGCTTATGAAAGCTATACTGGCGTTTCAAAAATCAATACTTCAGCTAAATTAGTTGACGTTTTCGGTGATTCTGTAAAAGGCACATTGACAATCGGAAATGCAACATTTACTATTGATGAAAATACTTCAATGAAGTCTTTAATTGGCGCTATTAATAGAAGTGAAGATGCTGGTGTTACTGCATATTGGGATGCATCTGCTGGTGAAATGGTTATGAAATCTAAAACAGAAGGCGCATTCAATATTAACATTGAAGCAGGAACAAGTAATTTCACTAACTTGTTAGGCTTAACAACTGGTCAAGTTGATGAAAATGGTGAATACCAAAAAGACGCTGATGGAAATTATATTTCGGCCTTGAATAATCAAGTTTTAGGTGATTATGCTCAAATTTCTATCAATGGTACAACTGTTGTTTCATCATCAAACACAGTAACAAGCGATATTTCAGGTATTGAAGGTTTAACTTTAACCTTAAAATCTGTTTCAAAACCTAATGATGACGGCGTTGTTGAACCTACTACTGTTTCAGTTGAACAAGATGATGAAGCTTTATTATCAGCAGTAAAATCATTTGTAGAAGCTTATAACAATACTCTTTCATCAATTGATAACAACACTTCTTATGGTGATGCTTTGTACGGTGAAACTTCATTAACAACATTTAGAAATAGCTTAAGAAGAACTGCGACTGCGTCAGTAGATAGCGATACTTTGAAATTGTTGTCTGATATTGGTATTACAACAGGTGAAGTTTCAAACTCAACAAGTACATCAACTGTAAATAAATTACAAATTGATGAAAAGAAATTTAAAGAAGCTTTAGCAAAAGATCCAGACGGAGTTAAAAAACTTCTTGTTGGCGATAACAAAGGCGAAGCAACTTCAGGCGGAGTTCTTAATAAGTTAGAAAAAATTACTGAAGACTCACTTGCAGTTTCATCTGGATATTTTGATTCAAAAACAAAATCTTACGAAAAACAATTGACAAATATGGCATCGTCTATTACAAGAGAACAATCAAAAGTTGATGCGTACCAAACAAGATTGCAAAAGCAATTCAATAACATGGAAACTTTGATTGCATCTATTCAACAAAATTATAGCCAATTGTCAATCTAAAGTAAGTTATTTCAAAACTTCTTTTAAAGCGTTTACGTCAAGGTCGCTTTCTTTGACGTAGCCTTTTAGAGTTGGAATAATTATTTTGATAACATCATTTTCAGCTTTTTTGTCTTTTTTCATAATTGAAATTAATTTTTCAATTGGATAATTGAAGGCTTGATTACTGAAATTGTACTTTTCAAGTAGGCTAATTGCCAATTCTCTGTAGTTTGCGTCAATTAGTTTTAAATAGTGCGCATAGTTGAAAATAAAGTACATTCCGTAAATAACTGCTTCGCCGTGAGTATATTTTTTGTAATTTGTAATTTTTTCAAGCGCGTGAGCAAATGTATGTCCAAAGTTAAGGATTTTTCTTAATCCGCTTTCTTTTTCGTCTTTTGTCACAACGGCTATTTTTAGTTCAATACAAACTTGAATAACTTTTTCGATAAATCTTAAGTCGCGATTAAGAATTTTTTCGGCGTGAACTGATAAAAAGTCGAATAAACCGTATTCAAACATAGCTTCACAACTTTTTTCAATGAAAGCGTATTTTACAATTTCGCCAAGTCCGCTTTTGAATTGTCTATCGTCAAGTGTATTTAAAAAGTTTAGATTAATATAAACCGCTTTTGGCTGATAAAAAGCACCTACAAGGTTTTTGCCGTAGTCCGTATCTATTGCGACTTTACCGCCAACAGAAGAATCGACGCAGGCTAAAAGAGTGGTTGGAACTTGTATAAATTTAATTCCTCTCATATAGGTTGAAGCTACAAATCCAGTAATATCGCCGACAACACCGCCACCGATTGCAATTAAAACACTTTTTCTATCTAGTCCTTTTTTAGAGCAAAATTCTAATATTTTTTGATAATTTTTGAAGTTTTTTTCTTTTTCTCCGTCTTTTAAAACGTAAACATTTTCAGGGTTAAAACCTAATTTTTGACCATAAAGTTTATTAACTTTTTCGCTAATTACAACAACGTATTTTGGAAAATCGAAGTCCTTAAAAATTATATCCTTCAATTCATCAACTGGTTCCGAATCAATATATATCGGATAATATTGATTTTTTTCTTGAATTTCTACGTCAATTTTATTAGGCATTTTCATTAATCCTTTTCATAATTTCGTCAATGATATTATAGAAAGTTTTGTTTGTAGTGTCAACTGTAACAAGTGCTTTATTGTAGTTGTTTTCTCTTTTTTCAAGAATTTCTCTAACCTTTTCTACTCCAAATCCTTGTTGTAAAAGTGGTCTATGTGTTTCATTTTTAATCCTGTCAAACAAAGTTTGCGCAGAAGCTTTCAAATAAACCGTATATCCATTATTATTCAAGATTTTGCGGTTATTTTCTTTTTCAAAAGCACCGCCACCAAGCGAAATAATTTGATTTTCCTCTTCGCAAATAGTTTTGATTGCAGAGGTTTCTAAATCTCTGAAATGTTGTTCACCAAATTCTGCAAAAATGTCTGAAATCTTTTTATTTTCAGTCATTTCAATGTATTCATCAATATCAATTAAACTATATTGCGGAAATCTTTCTTTTAATTTTTTGCCAATAAAAGTCTTTCCCGCGCCCATCATTCCGACAAGTATAATGTTATTTTTCATAGTTTTTTCTTATTTCGTTTAGAGAATCTCCGCCGTATTTTTTTAGAAATTCATCGACTAAAATCCAAGCGATACGTGCTTCTGCGACAACTGCGCAAGCTGGAACCGCGCAAGTATCAGAGCGCTCAAAGTGCGCTTCTGTTTGCTCTTTACTATACAAATCAACCGTTTTTAGTGGCGTTCTCATTGTCGGAATTGGTTTCATTACCGCTTTTACAACAATTGGTTCCCCGTTTGTCATTCCGCCTTCAATACCGCCAGCGTTGTTTGTTTTTCTGTAAATTTTGTTATCTGCAATAAATACTTCGTCATGCATTTTGCTTCCAAGCATTTCCGCAGCCTCAACGCCTGCACCAACTTCAACTGATTTTACTGCTGGAATACTCATTATTGCTTGAGCTATTCTTCCATCAAGCTTTCTGTCCCAGTGAACGTGCGAACCTAAGCCGATAGGTAGGTTTCCAAAAATTACTTCAAATTTTCCACCTAAAGTGTCGCCGTTATTTTTTGCAATATCAATTGCTTCCTTCATAATATCAGTTGCTACATCGTCTGCACATCTCAATTCAGAGTGTTCGGCAGCTTCTTTTAGTAGCGTATAGCTTTGTGGTAAAACTTCTGCCTTAACTTTGCCTATTTGAGTTACGTGAGAAAATCCAATGATTGAAAATTCTTTAAGAATTTGTTTTGCAATTGCGCCAACTGCAACCTCAACTGCGGTTTGACGCGCGCTAGAACGTTCTAAAACATCTCTTAAATCCTCAAGTTGATATTTTACAGAACCTGCAAAATCAGCATGTCCAGGGCGAACCTTAGTGAAGGATTTATCTGCGACAAGTTTAAGAATTTCTCTGTTTTTTAAATCAACCTCGCTTGTACTCATTGGAATTTTCCAATTTTCAAAGTCTTTGTTTTTGATTTCTAAGCAAATTGGTGCGCCAGTACTCAAACCAAGTCTAACACCAGATTTTATCTCGCATTTGTCTGATTCGATTTGCATACGTTTTCCACGTCCATAACCAACTTGGCGACGTTTTAACTCGCTATTAATAAAATCTTCACTTATTCTAAATCCAGCAGGAACGCCTTCAATTATGGCGTTCAAGCATTTTCCATGACTTTCTCCAGAAGTCAAAAATCTAAAATTGCCCATTTTTTCCTTGTTTACTTATCTACGTAGTGTAAAAATATTTGTTGTTTTGTTTGCATCATTTCTTCAACAATTACCCAGTTGCCATTTGGTTGTTTTTGCCAAATTTGGTATGTTTTTAACCAATAATTGTCGTTCATCGGTTGTCTTAATGCGTTAATTTTTATTCCATTTGAAACTTTTACTGCGGTTACATTTTTATATTTGTTTTTGTAATTACGCATTTTTGCAGTGCCCTGACTAATTTTCATTTGTTTTGCGTAAGTTGCCATATTTGTGGTTGCGTTCGCAGTTGTTCCGTCAGGTTTTACAACTTGTCTGATGATTTTTGCGTTAGGTGAATAATAGTTCAATAAGCTTGGACTATAAGAGTTTGCCGCTTGAACGTAGCTATTAAATCTTCCTTTAACTACATCTAAATCATCAGCAAAAGCAGGTAGTGCCAAAAACATAATAAATAGTGATAGTATAATTTTCTTCATTTCATATCCCTTTTAGTGATTATGTATTAATTTTACCATGAATATTCACAAAAAAAAGACCCTTTTGTCGAGGGTCTTCTTTTTTATAAATTACCTATTGTAATTATTTTTTCAAGAAATC
Source organism: Anaerovoracaceae bacterium (assembly GCA_963602505.1). Classification (GTDB taxonomy): domain Bacteria; phylum Cyanobacteriota; class Vampirovibrionia; order Gastranaerophilales; family Gastranaerophilaceae; genus UBA6984. The sequence continues at coordinate 12,748 of CAVCIX010000019.1, forward strand.
AGGAATTTCAATGTTTGATAATCCTGGTAATGTTGGAGCAGAAGTTTCAGTTTTCTTAGGTGTGTTGAAAGCACCTGAGAAGAAATCTGCTGCGCTTAATTGTTTTGTTTGAGCTTTTTCAGCTTGGATTGCGCTATGTGATTTTAGTTCAAAACCAGTTGCGATAACTGTGATTTTGATTTCGCCTTGCATATTTTCATCAGTTACTGCACCGAAGATAACGATAGCGTCGTCTTGAACTGCATCATTGATGATTGTCATAGCTTTAGTTACATCAGCTAATCCTAAATCAGGTCCGCCAGTGATGTTAACGATAACACCTTTAGCGCCGTCGATTGTAGTTTCTAACAATTTAGAATCAATAGCGTTTCTTGCAGCTTCTTCCGCTCTGCCTTCGCCTTGACCTTTACCGATACCCATTAATGCTGAGCCTGAAGCTTGCATTACTGATCTTACGTCAGCGAAGTCAACGTTGATTAATCCAGGGATTGTGATGATATCAGTGATACCTTGAACACCTCTCATTAAAACTTCATCAACGATTGCGAATGATTCCATCAAGCTGAATTTTCTATCAACAACGCCTAACAAGTTGTCGTTAGGGATTACGATGATAGCATCAACTGCTTCTTTTAATTTTTCAATACCTTGCATTGCTTGGTTAGCACGTCTTTTACCTTCGAAACCGAAAGGTTTTGTTACAACGGCAATTGTTAAAATGCCGAGTTCTTTTGCTACTCTAGCAACGATAGGAGCTGCACCAGTACCAGTACCGCCACCCATACCAGCAGTTACGAACACCATATCAGCGCCTTCAATAGCTGCGGTAATTTCTTGACGTGCTTCTTCTGCTGCGTCTTCACCTACTTTAGGATCTCCACCAGCACCTAAGCCGTTTGTTAATTTTGTACCTAATCTTACTTTATTTGGAGCTGCACCAAATTGTAAAACTTGTGCATCTGTATTCATTAAGTAAAATTCAACACCTGATAAACCAGATTTAATCATTCTGTTAACTGCGTTTCCACCGCCACCGCCAACACCGATTACTTTAATTCTTGCAGGATTTACTGCTTCAGGTGTGTAAGAATCTGTTTTTCCAGCGTTTAAAAATTCTGCTGCTTTGTTAAAATTATCCACTGTTATTCCTCTTTGGTTGTTTTCCGTTACTTTCACTATAAGACAAAAATACTCTTAAGTAAAGAACTTATCTTATAAAATTATTATTCAATCCTAACATTATTTCAAGAATTATGTACTTTTGTTAAGAAAAGTTTACAAATAATTTAAAAAGGACTTGTTGTTAGCAAGTCCTTTTTTTGTATGAATTAAGCTTCAATAATGTAGTTTAACAATGTTCTTACGCCAGCACCAGTTGCACCTGCGATAAATTCTCTTTGAGGTTTTTCTAAAAATGCAGTACCTGCAACGTCTAAGTGAGCCCATTTTACATCATCTGTAACAAATTTTTGTAGGAACAAGCCCGCAGCAGAAGCGCCACCCCATCTTGAACCTGTATTTTTCATATCTGCAATTTCGCTCTTTAAGCTATCGAAATAGTCTTCAAACATTGGCATTTCCCAATATCTTTCACCTGATTTGTTACCAACTTCGATTAATCTGTGAACTAAATCTTCGCTATTGCCCATAATACCTGCTGCGTGAGTGCCTAAAGCTACCATACAAGCACCAGTTAAGGTTGCGATGTCGATTATTTCGTCAACTTTCAAGTCGCAAGCATAGCAAAGTACGTCTGCTAGAGTTACTCTGCCTTCTGCGTCTGTGTTGTCGATTTCAATAGTCTTGCCGTTTTTAGCAGTTAAAATATCACCAGGTTTGTAAGCGTTTGGTCCAATCATATTTTCGCAAGCTGCGATGATACCGTGAACTTCAACGTTTGGTGCAAATTCTTTGATTTTGCTCATTACACCTAAAATGCAAGCTGCGCCAGACATATCGTCACGCATTGTTAACATTGAAGATGCAGGTTTTAAGTCCATTCCGCCACTATCAAAGCATAAGCCTTTACCGATGATTGCGATACGTTTTGTTGGATTTTTAGGAGCATATTTCATGTGAATAAATTTAGGTTCTTGGTGACTTCCTCTAGCTACTGCTAAATATGCAGTCATACCCATTTTTTCACAGTCTTTTCTGTCATAAATTTTTGTATCAAGACCTAAGCTTTTTGCAACTTCTGCCAATTTTGTTGGAGTTGCGTATTCAGCTGGTTCATTTGCTAAATTTCTAGCAAAATCCATTGCTTCAGCTCTTTTTTGACCCTTTTCAACTTTAGCTTTATCAAGGTTTACGTATAAAGTTTCAATGTGGTCTTTTTTGTCAGATTTGTATTTGTCAAAAGCGTAATCACCAATCATAGCGCCTTCTGAAATCATATCTGCATAATCAAATGGAATGTTTGAAAAATCTACAGCAATAGTTTTAGCTTTCATTTGCAACGCTTTTTTAACCGCTTTTGCCATTGCTTCTCTGATTTTGTTATTGTTTAGTTCGTTTTCTTTACCTAGACCAATTACTAAAACTTTTTTAGCTGCATTTTTGCCATAAGTTGGTAATAGGTAAGTTGTGTTGAATTTACCTTCAAAGTTGTCTTGTTTTAATGCGTATTCGTTTGCAATTTCGTTTGAAGTTTGTTTACCTTCGAACATATTTACAAAAATCATATCGCATTCTTGTGATTTTACGTCTGAAACGATTTTAATTTCCATATTACGTCCTTCCTTTCGATGTGCTTTATATAAATTCATAATACCATATAAATTTTTTTAATAAACTATACAAAATGTTTTTATCATGATAATATTTAATTAGTAATAGTTAAATTTTTGAAAATATATGCAATACAATTAACTTTTTGATATATACAACTGAAAAGAAAATTACTCGGTAGGCTATATGTGCCGAGATTGTGTGTATTTGTAAAAAATAGAAAGTAAAGGTATAAAAATTTATGGACTCAGTTTTAGTAGTTGCGATTGTAGTAGTCGCAGTTCTGGCTGTTGTATTTACAGCAATTTTAGTTAACCAGCGCGCAAAGTATAAAGCTTTACATGCTGAAGTATTAAAGAAACAAGACGATTTAGAACAAAAAGAACAATTGCTTGTTAAAGAAGCAATGATTAAAGCAAAAGATGCTTTACAAACAGAAAGAGAACAATTAAACGAAGAAGAACGTGAAAGAAGACAAGAATTATCACGTCAAGAAGCTAAATTAGCGCAAAGAGAAGATGCTCTTGAAGATAAAATTCAAGATGCAACAGATAAAGAAGCCGCAGCACAAAAGAAAATGGACGAATTGCTAGAAAAAGAAGATTATCTAGCTGAATTGGTTCAAAAACAAACAACTGAATTGGAAAGAATTTCAGGTATGTCTGCGGAAGAAGCTAAAAATCAATTGTTAGAACAATTAAAAAATGATTTGGCTCAAGAACAATTACAACTTATTAGAGAAAACGAAGCAAAAATCAAAGAAAAAGCTTTGGAACAATCTCAAGAAATTTTGACAACTACAATGCAAAGATGCGTTATGGATCAAGTTGTAGAAAGTACAGTTTCAGTAGTTTCATTGCCAAGTGATGAAATGAAGGGTCGTATCATCGGTCGTGAAGGTCGTAACATTAGAACTTTAGAAACACTTACAGGTGTTGATTTAATCATTGATGATACTCCAGAAGCCGTTGTTTTATCAAGTTTTGACCCTGTTCGTAGAGAGGTTGCAAAACTTGCATTAGAAAAACTTATCTCAGACGGTCGTATTCACCCAGTTAGAATCGAAGAAATGGTTAATAAAGCTCAAGAAGAAATTGAAAAGAAAATTCTTACTGAAGGTGAAAATGCCGCATTAGATATGGGCATTATGGGCTTGAATAAAGAACTTTTGAAAACTTTAGGTCGCTTGTATTACAGAACAAGTTATGGTCAAAATGTTTTAAAACACTCGTTAGAAGTTGGTCATATTGCTGGCATGTTGGCTGCTGAATTAGGCGCTAACGTTAACGTTGCAAAACGTGCAGGCTTATTACACGATATCGGTAAAGCCGTTGACCAAACTCAAGAAGGTACTCACATTCAATTGGGTGTTGAAATAGCTAATAAATATGGCGAAAAAATGGAAATTATTCACGCTATTGAAGCTCACCACAACGATGTTACTGCAAACACAATTGAAGCAGTTTTGGTTAAATTAGCTGATGCTATTTCTGCTGGTAGACCTGGAGCAAGACGTGATACTTTAGAAATTTATATCAAACGTCTTCAAAAAATTGAAGAAATCGTTAATAGCTTTAAAGGTATTAAGCAATCCTTCGCAGTTCAAGCAGGTCGTGAAGTTCGCGTAATTGTTGAGGCTGAACAATTTGATGATTTAGCATCACAAAAACTTGCAAGAGATATTGCAAAACGTATTGAGGACGAACTTGATTACCCAGGACAAATCAGAGTTACAGTTGTAAGAGAATTTAGAACAACTGAAATTGCAAAATAATTAATCTATGACAAATAACAATTTGAAAATTTTATTTATTGGCGATGTAGTCGGTAGAATTGGCAGAAATGCCGTTACCGACTACTTGGCTGAGAATAAAAGTAAATATGATTTTATTATTTTGAATGCTGAAAATGCTTCTCACGGCTTTGGTTTGACTCAAAAAAATTACAACCAACTGGCAAATGCTGGTGTTAATTGCTTTACCGCAGGCAATCATATTTGGGATAAAAAAGAAATTTTTAATTACATTGACAATGCCGATAAATTGGTGCGACCTTTAAATTATCCAAATGGCGCACGTGGTGAGGGTTATAGATTTTTTGATATCGGTGATAATAAAATATGTGTAATGAATTTTTTAGGCAGAGTTTTTATGCAACCTGTCGATTCTCAATGGCAAATTATGAAGGATAAAATTCAGGAAATAAAAGCAATTACGCCGAATATTTTTATTGATTTTCACGCGGAAGCTACTGCTGAAAAAATTTGTTTTGGTAGATTTTGTGCAGATTTGGGCGTAAGCGCCTTTGTTGGTACGCATACACACGTTCAAACTGCCGATGAAAAGATTATGAACGGAATGGCTTACATTTCTGACGCAGGTTTTTGTGGCGCAGAAGATAGCGTTATTGGTATGGAGTATTCGACTTCTCTTACAAGAATGACGACTTGTTTGCCTGAACGATTTGAGGTTGCGCAGGATAATGTCGCAATAATTAACGCAGTTGAAATTACCTTGGATGCTTTAGTGGGTAAGGCAACTGATATAAAAAGAATTAATGAAAAAATAATATATGAAAAGAAAGAAACGGAGGAAGGTCTTGAAAACGAATCGTCCTGATTGGAGGTGTGAATGATGAAGAAAGCTGATTTCCACGTCCATACGAATTATTCAGATGGTGTATTCTCACCTGAAAAAATTGTTGACACTGCAATTGACGCAGGTTTAGAGGCTATCGCTTTAACAGATCACGACAATATTTTATCGTATGATATTGCTCAAAATTATTTAAAAAGTATTGGAAAACAAGATAAACTTGAAATTATTCAAGGGGTTGAGGTTAATACTTTATATAAAAACTACGAAGTTCACATTTTAGGATACTTTATGGATCCTGAAAATGCTGATTTTCAAAAACTTTTAAAAGCTCAACAACAAGCCAGAATCGATCAAGTTATGGAGATTATTGACCTTTTAGACAAAAAAGAAGGTATAAAAATAACTTTTGATATGATTAAATCTCAAGTTGCAGAAGGTGGAAGTATTGGACGTCCACATATTGCAAAAGCGATTACTTCTGCTGGCGGAACTTCTAGTGTTATAGAAGCTTATAACAAGTACATTAACGATAGTTCTCAAGTGTATGTCCAAAGAAAAACGGTAACTCCGCACGATGCAGTTGAAGTTATTTATGATGCTGGCGGTATTCCAGTTATCGCTCACCCTCATGACATTGACATTGCTGAAACTTTAATTAAAGACTTAATGGCGTACGGCTTGAGAGGTATTGAAGCTTATCACAGAAAACACTCTCCAGCATTGGTTGAGTATTTTTCATCAATGGCAGAAAAATTAGGTCTAATCGTAACTGGTGGTTCTGATTTTCACGCGCCAAGCTTGGTTAATGGTCAAATCATTTTGGGTAAACACTTTATTCCAGAATGGATTTATGACAAGTTAATTCAAGAAAAGAAAAGATTGGATTTAGCATAAAAACTTAAGGATATTGATATATGCAAAAAAATAAAGCCTTTACTTTAGTTGAAATTGCCGTAGTTTTTGGGTTAATCCTTTTAACTGCGATAATGGTAATTCCAAATTTAATTGAGGATAACAAAAAATTAGATATAATTTCAAAATGGAAACATTCGTATCAAAACGTTGAATACGTGTTTCAGGCTTTAAATACGCAGGTTACAGACACTGACAAAATTGCTTTTTCAAATGCCAAAAACATAGATGAAAAGGAAATGTTGTTGTATAACTTGTTAAATCCATACTTTAGAATGAAGCAAGCAGTCGACGTAAAAACCTATAAAACCTACTATTTAGACGGTTCTCCAGTAAAAGAAGGCGAAGATTATTATATCAAAAATTTGCACCTTGCTAATTCTGGCAAAATCGTTGGTGTTAAGTGGTTAAGTGACGACTTTAACAATAGTACATTACCTTTTGCGCTTTTATCAGTTGATTTGAACGGTGTAAATAAGCCTAATAAGTGGGGTTATGACATTTTTGCCGTAAATATTTATAATGACAGAATTGAACCGATTGGAAAAACTGATGACGATTATTTAATGAAATCAGATTGTTCTAAAAAAGGTAAAGGTTTGACTTGTTCTTATTATTACTACATTTACGGTGGTAAATTATAGAATTTTTTTGCAATAAGAATTTATTGGACAATTGTCGCAATCTGGTTTTTGAGGTTTGCAGACATTTTGTCCATGCGTAACAATTAGGGTATTAATATCAATCCAGTATTTTTGTGGAAGTTTTTTACGTAGCGCAAATTCAGTTTCTTCAGGGTTTTTAGTTTTGACATAACCTAAGCGATTGAAAATTCTGTGAACGTGAACATCTACGCATATTGCGGGTTTGTTGAATCCTCTTGATACAACGAGGTTAGCGGTTTTTCTACCAACTCCATTGAACTTACAAAGCTCGTCAATATCGCACGGCACTTGTCCGTTGTAGTTTTCAACGAGTTCTTTTGAAAGTTGAATAATTTGTTTTGCTTTGTTTGCATAAAATCCAACTGGATAAATGGCTTTTTCAAGCGCTTTTTCATCAACTCTTGCCATTTCTTCAGGCGTTTTTGCTAGTTCTAACATTCTAAGCGTTGCTGGATAAGTCGTTTTATCGTTGGTTCTAAGGCTCAAAATGCACGCAATTAAAACAAGATAAGGACTTGTAAAGGAGTCCATTAAATTAACAAAATCACTTCTTTTTTGATTTGCGTTTTTTAGAGTTTTAACAATTTCGTCTATATCACTCATTTTAGTAATTCTTCTACATTTAATTCCAATTTTAATTTTAATGCATAAATATTGTCTGCATTAAATTTTTCTAATTTAACGGCGTCTTTTTCAGTAGTAACGATTGTTTCATCAATATCTTCAATGTCCTCGTAAGTATATTGATGATGGTCGTCAAACGTGATTGTGCCAAGAATGTTATATTTTTCGTTCACAAAATCGTAAAATTGTTTTGGCTGACCTATTGCGCACATTGCAACCACATCAGAGTGAAGTGGAAGTAATTCTGTTGTCTTGATGTTGTATGTAAAACTTGGAACAACATTGCAAACAGTGGTTTTGCGTTTGTCAAAGAACATTGATAGAATACCTTTATCAACTTCTTCGCCTGATTTATTCATAATAACTAGTTTGTCAGCACGTTTTAAACCGTTTAAGTTTTCTCTCAAAGGTCCTGCTGGCAAGTGTTTTCCGTTTCCAAAAAGTTTTTCACTGTCAACAAGTACAAGATTTAAGTCGCGTTGAATTTTTCTATGTTGAAAAGCATCATCAAGAATGATTACATCTGGATGATAGCATTTTATAATACTGTTTGCGGCTTTAACTCTGCTTGCACAGGTTATAACGGCAACACCTTCAATATTTTGGGCAAACCAAAACGGTTCATCCCCGATTTCTTCGGCAGTGTGTAGAATTTGTCCATTAATCGCAACCACGCGAGGTTCTTTGTTTGAAAGCTTTCCGCCATATCCACGTGAAATTATCGCAACCTTTTTCCCTTGTTTTAAAAAATATCTAGCGATTTCTGCTACAACTGGAGTTTTTCCAACTCCGCCTGTTGTTAGGTTTCCGACTGAAATTACGTATGCATCAACTTTTTCTGATTTTAAAATGTTATTGTCATACAAGTAATTTCTAAGTGAAGTTATTTTTTCATAAAAAAATGCAAAAAACTCTAAAACTGGCAAGAGCAGACTTTTAGAATTTTTTGCATAATGTATTTCTGTTATTTTTGTTTTTAAACTCATAATTAGAACATCAATCTAAAGATTAAGAATCGTTTATTCAATTTATCAGTGAATTTTCTTAGGTTTTTAGCTGAAACTGCAACGTTATTCAAAGTATCTGTAAGTTCTTGTTTTTGGTCGCAGTTTAGATTGTTTACAACCTCTAAAGCTTTAGATAAGTCAACCATAGCCTTGTTAACGTTAGTCATAGTATCAAAAACTTGAGCCTTCAATTTTTGGTCTTTAGTCATAATGTTAACAGAGTTGCTAATTTCGTTAACGTTAGAAACAATAGCGTTCAAATCTGAACCTAATTGTTTAGCGTCAGTGTTATCCATAACTTTGTTCAAGTTGTTTGTAAATTTAGTAAGAGCTTCTGTTGCTTCAAACATTGTAGGCTTGAATTTCGGATCGCCAACAACGCTATCAGCAAGTTTTGTGATTGTGCTGAAGTCTTTTGTAAATGAATCCAACATTTTCATCATATCGTCTAAGTCTTTTTGAGAAGTTTCGATAAGTTTTTCAGCCTTAGCAATTGTAGTTGTTGCTTGAGCTGTTAATTCGTTGATATTTACAACAGATTGTTTCAAGTCTGCAATAACTTTGTCTGATAACAATTCATTAACCTTCATATTTGTTTCAGTCAAGGATTCTGCGGCTTTGTATTGCAAATCCATAAAGTCTGAAATTCTCATTGGTTCAATGATTGTGTAAGGTGATTTTTGATGAGGATAAGCAATAGCCTCGTTATCAAGTGGTGTAATTCTCATTTTCTTAACACCTTTATCAGTAACCAATTCGCCCTTCATAAATTCAGGTAAGATAAGCCCTGGAAGGTTCACAACATAGTCAATTCTGTAAGCATTTGCAGTTTTAATTCTTTCTTGCATTTGAATAGGAATTGCTTTTGTTGGAACGATACGAGTATCTTTAATATAACCAACATCATAGTATTCACTATCTAATTTGATTTGAACAGGGTCATCTCTGAAAATCAGATTTTTGCCAATTGTCGCAATATAAAGAGTTCTTGTCTTTGGCGGTGTAATTTCAAGAAATTGTTCCCCAATAAGCCCTGATTGTTGAATAGATATTGTAGAAGCTTTTGGAATTTTGATATTAGGTTCTGTAATAACGAACTTTAATTTAACATAACTTTTTTCACCGTCTATAACAGGCGTAATTTCTTCAACTTGACCAACTCTAAGCCCCATCATTTGAACTCCAGAGCCTGCTCTCATACCGTTTACGTCACGGAATTGAACTTCTATTCTTTCAGCTGAAGAAAAAGAACGTCCTTTTACCCACAATACTGTGAAAATAAGTATTGTAAGAGCGATTAATGTTAGTATTCCAACTTTGAATGATGATGATTTTAATTTCATGTTTACTTACCTTGTATTTATTATATCAAAAAAACTATTCTGTTAACATTTTCATTGGACCGTTTAGTGATGCCTCAATAAATTGTTTTGTGTATTCGTTTGTACCCTTGCACATATCTTCTGGAGTACCTTTGTAAACGCATTTGCCGTCATAAAGCATTATAACTTTGTCTGCGGTTCTTGTGATTGTTGACATTTGGTGAGTTACAACGATTGAAGACGCGTGAGTTTCTTCTTTTAATCTTACGATGTAATCCTCAATTAATGTTGAAGAAATTGGGTCTAAACCAGCGGTAGGTTCGTCGTAAAGAATTGTTTTCGGGTTTGTAACAATAGCGCGCGCAAAGCTTACACGTTTTTGCATACCACCTGAAAGTTCTGATGGGAATTTGTCCTCAATTCCGTTTAAACCTACAAGTTTAAGCTTTTCTTCCACAATGCGTTTTAAATCTTTTTCTGAATATTTATTTCTCAAATCTTTTCTTTCGCGAAGCGCAAAAATGATATTGTCAAAAACATTCAAAGAATCAAAAAGCGCTGAATATTGGAATACCATTGCAATATCGCCGTCAGAGGTTTCAATTTCCCCTCCGTCTGCTTCAAGTAATCCGCAAATGATTTTTAAAACAGTACTTTTCCCTGAACCTGAAAAACCTACAATCGCAAGCGTTTCTCCGTCGTTTACTTCGAAAGAAATATCGTTTAAGACTGTTTTGTCATCAAATTTTTTTATTAAATTTTTAACTTTAATCATACTAATTAATCCTTAAAAGAAAAATGCTATTGAGAAAATTAAATCCCATATAACTATTGCAATGAACGACCATACAACGGCTTTTGTCGTTGCAATACCAACACCTTTTGCGCCACCTTTTGCGATGTAACCGCAAGTGCAACTGATAAGCGCGATTGTGCAACCGTAAACGAAGGCTTTTGCGATTGCAACTTTGATATCGTAAATATATAAGCCTGACCAAACTGATGAGAAATAAGCACGATAACTTAGTTCTGCGGTTAAGTTTGAAGCAAGCCCTCCACCTAAAATACCAAAAGTTGATGCCACAATTAGAACTGGAGGCATCATTAAGGTTCCAGCTATTATTCTTGGAACAAATAAGTATTTTACAGGGTCAACGCCAAGAACTTTTATTGCGTCAATTTGTTCTGTAACGCGCATAGTTGCAATTTCAGAGGCTAGGGACGAGCCAATCATAGAAATTATTGCAAAACCTGACATAATAATACCTGTTTCGCGCACAGTCAAAAGTGAAACCATCATTCCGACGTAGTTTCCACCGCCCTGTTTAACCATTTCACCTGCAACCTGCATTGCTACGATGATTGAGGTCATACTTACGATAGAAATAGTGATTGGAAGGGAACTTACACCAAATCTTGAAGATTGTTCAACGACATCTTTCCAGTTAATTTGTCCTAAAAGAATACATTTTAAGGCGTGCAACCCCTGAATAGCGATTTCGCCAAGAGTTGTGAAAAAATCGTTTAATTCATCTGCGAATATCTGAAATAACTGATATGTCGCAGAGTTTTTGAATAAGTCCCTAATCTGTTCCATTAAGGCTATTGTACTACAAAAATGGGGAATTGTAAATGGTGAGTTGAGAGTTAATATGTCATCCTGAACTTGTTTCAGGATCTCACCAATGACAAGATTCTGAACATAGTTCATCTAACTACAATACGTTTATTGAACGCTTCAGAATGACATAATTGAGATATATTACATTTTGTAAATAAAATTTCATTATAGCTGAGATTCAGCTATAATGCCTAATAGAATAGAATAGAATAGAATAGAATAGAATAGCCGTATTGTAGCCACTTAATTAAACTGTTATAATAGGATTATAACAACTATTTGAGGATTTAATTTATGAAAAAGAATTTTATAAAAGTCGTAGCTTTTACTTTAGCTGAAACATTGGTTGTAATGGGCATTATTGGTGTAGTTGCGGCGTTGACTATTCCGAACTTAAACCAATCAACAGGCGACAGAGAAAAA
>CAVCIX010000020.1:0-24547 GCA_963602505.1 Anaerovoracaceae bacterium
TATGGCATACATTTGCTTGGAAGGTGTTTTAAACGCAGGTTTTGAAGTCGTTGGGGTAATGGGTCCAAAACGCAACCACGAAACTTACGTTAATTTCAGAAATTTTTCTCTTTCAAAGGGGATGAATTTTATTGATTGGACTGATTTGAAGGACCCTCAATTTTTAGACTATATAAAATCTTTAAACGTAGATGTGGCAGTTGTTTCATCGTTTAATTATAAAATTCCAAAGGAATTGTTGGAGATTCCAAAAATGGGATTTATAAATATTCATCCGTCGTTATTGCCTAAATATAGAGGCGGAAACCCTTATACTAACGTTATTATGAACGGCGAAAAGGAAACAGGCGTAACTATTCATTTTATGGATGAAGGGTTTGATACAGGCGATATAATTACACAGAAAACTGTTGAAATTTCACCAATAGAAACAATGGGAACTTTGTTTAATCGATTGAATTTATTGGGTATGCAATTGCTTGTTGGTGTGCTAAAAGAGTATGAACAAACGGGTACTTTGCCAAGATACAAACAACCCGCAGGTGAATTTATTTCAGGAAAAAGTGTAAAAGATAAGGATTTATTTATCGATTACAGAAAGCCAGCGGTTGAGGTGGAACGCTTTATTAGAGCGCTAAATCCTTTTTTGATTGCCTCTACAACCTTTAGGGGTAATATGATAAAAATATTTATGGCGCAAGCAGTTGAAGAAAATTCTGCAAGATTTCCAGTAGGTTCAATTGCAAAAATCGAACCTGATAAATTTTATATTGCGACAGGAAATGGTTATATTTGCCCAACTGCGATACAGTTTGGTAGCTTTTTTGTAGGTAATGCTCAAGATTTTATTAGAATTTTGGCTCCAAAAATAGGTGAGGTATTTAAGTAATGAAGGAATTAAAATTTTTAACTGCTGGTATGCCATTAAAAACCGATAAAAAAATCGGCTATGCCAATGCTTTCGAAGTTCTTAAAGATATGAATTTGGACGGAATGGAGGTTGAGTTCGTTCAAGGTGTTAGAATGAGCGATAAATCAAGACAGTTGGTTAAAAAAGCTTCTAAAAACCTTGTATTTACTGCTCACGGACCTTATTATATAAATCTGAATGCAAGAGAACAAGAAAAAATTGATGCGAGCATAAAAAGAATTGTTGATACTGCAATGATAGCCAATGAATTTGGCGGATATAGTATAACTTATCACGCGGCTTTTTATTTAGGAAACGACAAAGATATTGTATTTAAACGAGTTGTTGAACGTACTGCTCAAATTGTAGAAATTTTAGAAAAAGAAAATAACAAAATTTGGATTAGACCTGAAACAACAGGCAAAGGCACTCAATGGGGCGATGTTGATGAAATTATTGCACTTTCAAAAGAATTCCCTCAAGTGTTGCCTTGTGTTGACTTTGCACACGTGCATGCAAGAAGTGGCGGTGGTTTCAACACTTACGAAGATTTCTGTAATATCCTAGAAAAAATTGCTACTAATTTAGGCGATGTTGCGATTAATAATTTCCACGCACATTTGGCAGGAATTGCTTATTCAGACAAAGGTGAGAAACATCATTTGCCATTACAAGAGTCTGATATGAACTACAAAGACTTGTTAAAAGCAATGAAAAAATTTGACGTTAAAGGCGCGGTTGTTTGCGAAAGTCCTAACATTGAAGAGGATTGCAAATTAATAAAAGATTATTATTGCTCTTTATAGTTTTGTGTTATAATTGTCGAAAAACTTAGTATTAAACTCTAGGTCAAAGGAGATAATTATGATAGATACACAATCGAAGTTCTTTTACGAAACAGAATATTTTGTAAGATATAGCGAAATGGATTATAAAAGACGTTTAAAACCGTCTGCTTTTTTGAACTTTTTGCAAGATACTGCAACTCAAGCTGCGGATGTTGGCAAATTTGGCTATGATCAAATTGTAAAAAAAGGCTTGGGTTGGTATTTGTTGAAATATCACATGGAATTTAATAAATATCCTGCTGAAATTCAGGATTTAATTATCAAAACAGAGGCTAGAGGTTGCAATAAATTATTTGCGCAACGTGATTTTGAGGTTTATACCAAAGAACACGAGTTGTTAGCAAGAGTACTAAGTTATTGGACTTTGGTTAATTTAGCTGATAAATCAATTGTTCCGCCTAATACAGTTTTTGTAGAAGCAATGCGTAAAGTTGAAAAACGTGATGACGATTTGTCATTTAATAAAATTCACCCTATTGAAAGAGTTGATTATACTGCAGATTTTAAGGTTAGATTTGACGATATCGACGTAAACGGACACGTTAACAATATGCATTATATTGTTTGGGCGTTAGAAACCTTGCCAAAAGAATTCAGAGATAATCATTTGTTGAAAACTCTTGATATGGTTTACAAAAAAGAAGTTCAATATGGAAATGACATTTTGTCAGAGGCTCAAATTGACGACAATATTGTAAAAATTGCAGTAAAAAATAAAGCAACAGGCGATGATTTGTGCGTGATAGAGGCTGAATTTTCATAAAACTATTGCAAAGGTTGACTTTTATTGATATAATGACTCTATCATATTGATAGGAGCTTATATATTATGAAAAATATATTTGATAAAATGTTAGCTTTCACATTAGCCGAAACATTAGTCGTAATGGGTATTATTGGCGTAGTTGCGGCATTGACTATTCCGAACTTAAACCAATCAACAGGCGATAGAGAAAAGGTTGCCAAAGTTAAAAAGATTTATGCAAATCTTGAAGATGCTTTTGGTCGTGCAACTGCGGTTTATGGACCCGTTGACGAATGGTTTGTAAATTCACCTTCTCAAGCTGATGCAGAAGATCGCTTAGCAGATAGAATTACTGAGTTTATGAAGATCTCTAAAAATTGTGGAAGATTGGAAACTGGTTGCTTTCCTGATGTTGAGTATAAAAAATTAGATGGAACTGTTACCTCTAACCTTAACGATTTACATCAACCAATGGTTTTATTGGCTGACGGAACTGCATTGTTTTTTACTATTGAAAGTCAGTCTTGTTCTAGGGATATGAGTAAATCAGGCACTGGACCTAGTTCTGAAGTTTGTGCAATTATTGTTGCTGATATAGATGGTGTAAAAGGTTCTAATACTTGGGGTAAAGACTTTTTTGTATTTTGGGCAACAAAGCAAGGTGTTGTTCCAGGTGGAGGTCAAGATACTAAAATTGGTGATGTAATAAATGAAGCTTGTTTTACTGAAGGTGAATTTTGCGCTTCTTGGATTGTTGAAACAGGCAATATGGATTACTTAAAAGCTACAAAAGGTACTTGTCCTAACGGAACTGACTTGTGGTGGGATAATACAACTTGTAAATAATCCTTTAAAATCTTCTATGTTTATGGTTTAATAGTTGTGTATAACTATTAAAAGAGGATTTTTAAAATGAATATTGAAAGAACATTCGTAGCACTAAAACCTGATGCAATTCAAAGAGGTTTAATCGGTAAGATTATTACTCGTTTTGAAGAAAAAGGCTTCAAAATTATTGCTATGAAGATGTTAGAAGTAACTAACGAACAAGCTGCAGCACACTATGCAGAACACGTTGGAAAACCTTTCTATGACGGATTAATTCAATTTATTACATCAGCACCAATCGTTGCAATGGTTGTTGAAGGTATTGACGCAATTGAAGAAATTAGACATATCGTTGGTGCAACAAACCCTGATAAAGCTGACGTTGGTTCAATCAGAGCAGATTACTCTCCATTAATGAAATGTAACTGTATTCACGCTTCTGACTCAGTTGCTTCAGCTGAAAGAGAAATGGCAATCTACTTCGACGTAGAAAAAGAACTTTGCACTAACTGGAAAACTATGATGGAAGTTGTTTTAGATGGATTGCAATAAGTATTTTAGCTATGATTTAGTACATGTTGACAAAAACACTGGCGCAAGAGCTGGAGTTTTGCATACTCCACATGGCGATATTGAAACACCGATTTTCATGCCTGTGGGTACTAATTCTGCTGTAAAAATGCTTACAAATCAAGATATTGAACAAACTGGCGCGCAAATTATTTTGGCTAATTCTTACCATTTATATTTGCGCGCAGGTACAAAATTAATCAAACAATTTGGCGGAATTCACGGTTGGATGAATTGGAATAAACCAGTTTTGACTGATTCTGGCGGATTTCAAGTTTTCTCTCTTGCTGATTTGAGAAAAATTACCGAAGACGGCGTTAAATTCCGCGACCCTAAAGACGGCAAAGAACATTTTATCTCACCAGAGGTTTCAATGGAAATCCAAGAAGACATTGGCGCAGATATTATGATGGCGTTTGATGTTTGCTCTCCATACCCTTGCACTTATCAAGAGGCTAAAAAGGCTATGGAGCAAACTCACCGTTGGTTAGAAAGATGTTTTAAGGCAAAAACTAATCCAAAGCAAGCACTATTCCCAATTGTTCAAGGTGCATTCTTTGATGATTTAAGACGCGAAAGTGCAAGCGTAATTTCATCTTATGACGCAGTTGGCTACGCAATTGGCGGTTTATCAGTTGGTGAAGATAAAGAAACAATGAATCACTTTACCGAATTTACTGCACCATTGTTGCCTGCAAACAAACCTAGATATTTAATGGGTGTTGGAACTCCAGAGGATTTGTTAGATGGAATTAAACGTGGTATTGATATGTTTGATTGTGTTTTACCTACAAGAAACGCACGCCACGGCTCGTTCTTCACTCACGACGGCAAAAGATGTATTAAAAATCAACAATTCCAAGCTGACCCTTCACCATTGGATTCAAATTGTGATTGCTATGCTTGCCAAAATCATTCAAGAGCATATATTAGACACTTGTTCAGATGCCAAGAGGCAACGGCTTCAACCTTGATGTCTATTCACAATATCAAATTCTTAATTGATTTTGCAAAAGCTTGTAGAAAAGCTATTATAAACGACGAATTTGATAAATTTTATGCAGAAAATTATTCACACTTTGTGAAGAAATAAGTTTTTTATATATTTTGCAGATGTTTTATTTCGACGCTTGGTTCTAAAGTTATGCCAATTGCGTCAATTCTGTAGTTTGAAAATTTATTTTTATTTTCTTGAAGATATTGCATTAACCCCGTTCTGATGTGTTTGTATTTTGTTGGGGTTATTGCTTCAAGTGGTGCGCCAAAATTGTTAGTTTTGCGCGTTTTTACTTCAACAAAAACAAGAGTTTTTTTGAATTGTGCAATAATATCTATTTCGCAAAATCTCGAAAAAGTTTTGTTTCTTTCAATAACTTTATATCCGTTTTTTTCTAAAAATTTGCAGGCTAAATCTTCGCCAAGTTTGCCGATTTCTTTTTTAGATAACGTCATTATAGCCTTCAGGGTTATTTAAAAGGTCATAATTAATTTCGTTTTCATTGTCAGCAATCGCTGCTGCAACAACGGCGTCAGAGGTTACGTTAAGCATTGTTCTTGCCATTTCAATTAATCTATCCATTGTGTACAACAATGCAAAACCTGAAATTAATTGTTCTGGAGTTAATCCCATTCCGTTAAGAACAAGAACAATAGTAATCAAGCCTGTTCCAGGGATTCCAGCGCAAGTACTAGATGCAATTATTGTCAAAACTGCGATTTGTAATAATAAGAATGGGCTTAAATGTGCGCCATAGGCTTGTGCCAAAAATATTACCGCAACTGTTTGAACTAAAGCCGTACCGTCCATGTTAAGAGTTGCGCCCAAAGGAAGTACGAAACTTGAAATTTTATGCGAAATACCACGTTTTTCACAACAAGCAATAGTTAATGGTAAAGTTGCTGATGAGCTTGCAGTACCAAATGCAACCATCATTGCCTCTGTTATTGCTGTGTATAGTTTTAAAACTGGTACTTTTGAAAATACGTGTAAGAATACAGGATAAACCACAAATAATTGAAGCGCAAGTCCAATTGCAATTACTAATACGTATTTTGATATACTTGAAAAGATGTCAATTCCAAAGCTTGAAATTGATGTCGCAGTTAGAGCAAAGACCCCTGGAGCTGCAAGATACATAATCCAGTCTGTAACCTTCATTGTTGCGGCAAAAACTGATTCAAAAAATGCGACGACAGGTCGATTAATTTCTCCAACTTTAGCCAATGCAATTGCGAAAATTAGTACGAATAATAAAATTGGTACCATATCACCAGTTGCAAGCGATGCCATAGGATTTCTAGGTAAGAAATCTAGTATAATATTTAAAATATTTGCTCTTTGGTTTTCAATTGTAGCTGCAACTTGTTGTTGGATTTCAACGGCAGCTTGTGTATCAATATATTGAGATGCCCCAACCCCAGGTTTTATCGTTAAAGCCAAGGTCATACCAATAGTTACTGCAATAACAGTGATAATCCCATAGTAAAATACCATTTTTGTACCGAATTTGCTAAGTTGTCGGTTATCTCCAATGCTTGCAATACCGATAATTACTGCTGATACAACAAGTGGTATAACAACCATTTGGATTAGGCGGATAAAAGCTTGCCCAATAAAGGTCAAAATATTGAATATAGTTGTATGTTCGTGACCATGCATAAGTATTCCGACAATTATACCAGCGATTATACCGAAGAATATGTGCCAGTTACGTTTTAAGCCTAAGCCAAGTGCAATTAATACTTGCATGTGTATTTTCATATTTGTGATATCCCTTTTTCTTATTTTATGTTGTTATAATTGTAATACTTAATTCGAAAAATTACAAATTTTCTTTAAGAATATTTAATATATTCCCTGTAAAATAGGTAGTTTTACGTTTGTACAGAAGGAATTTTCGCAAAGTCTTATTCCAAGACAAGCTTGATGACGTTTAAATTGCGCTCTATAAATTAGCTTTAAAGTCTTGTCAACAGTAGCTTTGGAATATTTCTTTGTTAACTCCTCGTATGAAAGTTGATTTTCGATATAGTCTTCAATAATTTTATCCAAAACTTCGTATTCTGGTAGTGAATCTTGGTCTTTTTGATTTGGTCTAAGTTCAGCAGACGGAGCTTTTTCAATGATTTCGTGCGGAATAACTTCGCCGTTTCTATTTATCCAATTTGAAAGTTTATAAACGTTTGTTTTTGTTAAGTCTGCAACAGGGTTCAAACCTCCGCACATATCGCCGTATAAAGTACCGTATCCGCAGGCTACTTCTGATTTATTACCAGTTGAAAGAAGTAGGTAATTTTTTCTGTTTGATTCAAACATCAAAATAACACCGCGAAGTCTTGATTGTAGGTTTTCTTGTGCTAAATCAAGTTTATCTTCGTTTTTTGTTTCCTTCATAAATGCTTCGTAAAGTGGTTTTATAGGTATTGTTTCCACTTTAATTCCTAGGTTTTTAACTAATTTTTCAGAATCAGTTATGCTACCTTCGCTTGAGAATTTGCTTGGGAGCATTATTGCATTTACGTTTTCTGCACCAAGAGCATTTGTTGCAAGAGTAGCAACTAAAGCAGAATCAATTCCGCCTGATAAGCCTAGTACAACTTGTTTAAATCCTGTTATTTCGCAGTATTCCTTGATAGCAAAAGTTAGAACTTTGAAAAATTCTTCTTCTTGCGCCATTTTTGTTTGTTTTGTTGATTTAGAAAAATCAATAGTTTTCACTTCTTCTTTTAACAAATCAAATTGTGCAACAAGTTTGTTGTCTTTATTTTTTGCAAAACTTTGACCTGCATAAACATTTTCGTCTGCTAGCATTATTGCATCTACATAGATAAAATCTGAATTTGGAACGATGTTTTCAATTAGATTTTTAGTAGAGTCTTTTGTGTAATAGCTATTTTTAGATAAGATGTAAAGGTCGCAATTAATTGTGTCAGAATAAGTATCAGATACGTAGATTTTCTTTCCGCAACAGTCAAAATATCCGTTTGCTAAGTTGTGGATTTTATTGTTTTTAATTAATGTTTGACCAACTAAAATCATTGTATTTTTTTTAGTAAGCATACTTACTTTTTCAAGAAGAACTTCTTTTTCTCTTTTGTAATTGCTATCGAAGTCCATTCCTTTTGACGCTTCAACGTCAGGATAAATCATTAAATCTACATTTTCGTCAAGGTTATCAGCTATTTGTTTATAGTTGTAATCAAAATTTGCAGGTCTATATTTAATTTGTGCTACTTTTATGTTCATCTTGTACCTCGCTATTCGTCTAGTTTTATGTAGCTTGTGTTTTTCCAACGTATATCAATGTATTTAATCTTTTTATCAAGAGTTTTTACCTGTGGCATAATTGAAGGCAATCTTGTAATACGTTCAAAGCAAGTGTCATCAAGTTCGCCAACACGTATTTTTATTCCGTTTATTTGAATATAAACATCTTTTGGATTTCTTAAATCAATAAAATCAATTGGCTCTTTAGATACTGATTTTACAGTCTTTATTACTTTTTCTAATAATTCAATTCTTTGTTTGTCCCAATGTCTGTAATCATCACCTTTTGTACCGTAAGTCAGAATTTTAGTAGTTTTAAAGGATGGGTCAAGTGGTAAAAAGTCGCGACCAATAAGCTTTCCGCCTTTTGTCAAAAACGCGATTGGTTCAACTTTTTCATCAGGAGCGATTGTCATAGTCGGAATACGTTCTTGCACAATAATTTGCAAACGCGCAGGGAACCAAAAACGTCTGATATAAACGTTTTCAATTGGCTCTAATTTCAAAAGATTTTGTTTAATTTGGTCTGTATTAAACATATAAATTGGCACTTTAGGAACTTCATTTTTTCTTAAAGCAGCTAAAATATAGTAATCTGGAACGATTTTGTTGTTTATAATCTCTAAATAAGGGCTATTTGTTGTGTCAAAGGCTTTTGGTGACATATACCATTGACGCATTCTTATCAATTTAAAGCAAAGAAACATAAGAAGAAGAATAGTCAAAAAGCGTAGCAAAACCTTGAACCTACGCATCCACATGTTTGATCTGCGTACGCTACGTTCTTGTTTGAGTCGTCTTATGCGAGTTTTTACATAAGTCTCGTCGTACTCATATTCTTCGTTTTCGTTCTCGTTTTCGTTGCTCATTATTTATTTAATCCTGCACTGTTTAAAATTAGTAAAACAAGTGTATCGTAATCAATGCCCATAACTTTTGATTGAGCTGGTAAATCGCTTGTATCAGTCATTCCAGGGCTTGTGTTGATTTCAAGGAAGTAAGGTTTTTCATCCCTTATCATAAAATCTACTCTTGAAACACCACTACATCCTGCTGTAATGTGTGATTTTACTGCCAAATCTTTTATGTGCGCAGTTGCTTCTGCACTTAGGTTCGCTGGTAAAATGAACTCTGACAAACCTTTTGTGTATTTTGCATCAAAATCGTACCATTCTGTTTTTGTACGGATTTCAAGAATTTCTGTGGCAAAAGTTTTGTCTTCATTTTCTAACACGCCAACTGTTACAAAATATCCGTCAATAAATTCTTCAATTAATACGTCATTGTTGAATTTTACTGCTTCTTCGTAAGCTTTTTCAAGTTCTTCTGGCTTATTTACCTTTGTCATTCCGAAGCTTGAGCCTTCGCAAACAGGTTTTGTAATTAGCGGATATTGCAAATTTGCAACTTTTTCTTTTAAATTTTCACCCTTTTTTACGAAAGTAGATTTGATAAGTGGAATTTCTGGACAAGTTGCTAAAATTCTTTTTGTATATTCCTTGTTCATACAGATTGAAGATGCCATAACGCCACAACCTGTGTAAGGAATTTTTAGAATTTCTAATAAACCTTGAATACAACCGTCTTCGCCGTATTTTCCGTGAAGTGCAATGTATGCAACTTCTATTTTTTTATCCTTAAGTGTTTGTGCGATGTTTTCGTCAACAACAACTAGTTCTGCGTTTTTATAGCCTAATCTTTTTAATGCTTCAAAACAGTTCTTGCCTGAGCGCATTGAAACATCTTTTTCTGATGACATACCACCACAAAGTACGCCGATTTTAGCGTCTTTACTTATTTTTGCTTTAATATCTTCCATATTTCTGCCTCTTTTTTTGATTTGTTTCCTATATATACCAATTCTGGTTCTAATTTAATAGAATATGTTTCGTTTACTTTATTGTACATCAACAACATCAAATTTAGAATATCTGTTGATGTCGCGTTGTTATAATTTATTATAAAATTTGCGTGATGTTCCCAAACTTTGGCACCACCAACACTTAATTCTTTTGCCCCAATTGAATCTAGTAATCTACCTGCTGAGTTGCCTTCAGGGTTTTTGAAAACGCTTCCGCAGTTTGGTAAGGCAAGTGAAGGTTGATGATTTTTTCTAAAAGATAGATTTAAGTCCATTTTTTCTTTTATTTCGTCATAAGCTTTTGGCTTAAGCTCAAATTCTGCTGATAAAACTACGTAATTTTTTCTTTGGCAAATAGAGCTTCTGTAGCCAAATTCAAGTTGTGCTTTTGAAAGCGTTAAAACTTGTTTTGTGTCTAAATCAAAAACTTTTGCACTTATTAAATGGTCACTTATAGCTTGTTCCTTGGCTGAAGCATTCATATAAACCTCGCCACCGATTGACCCAGGGAAGCCTATCATAAATTCAAAACCGCTTAATTTGTTTTCTAACGCTAGTTTTGATGCCATAGGTCCTTTTAAGCCACATTCTGCGCAAACTTTATTCCCATAAAAAGTGATATTACTGCATTTTGTTGTAAAAATAATATCGCCTTCAAATCCGTCAGATGAAATTAAAAGATTAGAGCAATTTCCAACTACCAATGGATTTTCAAGAGTATTCAATAATTCGGTTAATTCCTCAATTGAGGTTGGAAAATACGCGCGATCTATTGAACCGCTGACTTTAAAAGAAGTTAAATTTTTTGCGTCAAAATTTTCCTTAACTTCAATTGCCATATTTATTTACCTGCAAGTTTTAAAAGTTCTTTGCCAAGTTCTGTAATAGTTCCTGCGCCTAAACCAACTAAAATGTCGTCTTTTTTTAGTTGTGGATAAATCTTTTCAGCAACCTCTTTCATTGAACCTGAAATATATTCACTGTTTTCGCAATGTTTTTTTAAATCCTTAATGAAGTTTTCTGATGAAATACCTTCGATAGGGTCTTCAGATGCTGAATAAATGTCTGTAACAACTACGTGTGGCACTTTTTCAAAGGCATCAACAAAGTCCTTCCACAAGGATTTTAAACGAGTGTATCTATGTGGTTGGAATACTGCAATAACGTGCTTGTCAGGAAATTCTGTTAATGCAGAAAGTGTTGCTTTGATTTCTGTTGGGTGATGTGCGTAATCGTCATAAATTACGGCACCATTTACTTCTCCGACAAGTTGAAAACGTCTGCCCATGCCAGTAAATGTTGCAAAATGTTCTACAACTTTTTCAATATCAACGCCAGCTTGGTGTAGGCTTGCTAAAACGCCCAAAGCGTTTGAAACGTTATGTTTTCCTAATAATTTTATTTTTAAAGGTGTTAAAAGTTCGCCTTTGTAATAAACATCAAAAGTGCTTCCTGTTGGAGTTAAATTGATGTTTTTTGCAACGTAGTCAGCGTCATTTAAACCAAAGGTGATGAAATTATGACCTTTTAGTTTTAAATTACCTTCTGAATCGTTATTTATTAAGACTTTTTGGTCATCATTTAGTTTTGCTAGTAGTTGTTCAAATGTTTCAACAAGTGAATCTAAACCATTTTTGTAAAAATCTAAGTGGTCAGCCTCAAGGTTATTTATAACCAAAATTTGAGGGTTGTATTTAACGATTGTTCCGTCGCTTTCGTCAAGTTCTGCGATGAAATATTTATCAGATTTGTAATTAGCGTTTGTGTGAAGCTCTGGAATTATTCCACCTACAACGTAAGACGGGTCTAAATTAGCCTTCTCCATTACATAAGAAGAAAGTCCGCTAGTTGTAGTTTTTCCGTGAGTTCCAGCATATCCGATAAAGCATTTTGAACGTTCAGAAAGAGTTTTTAAGACGTCTGAACGGTGCAAAATTGGCAAACCTAAGCTTTTAGCTTTTTGAATTTCAGGATTTGTTTCTCTAATTGCTGAACTTGCAACAACTATGCACTTTTCTGGTACATTGTTTGCATCGTGTCCAATATAAACTTTAGCGCCTAAACTTCTGATTTCGTCAATATATTTGCTATCGTTGATGTCTGAGCCTGAAACTTCAAAACCTTCTTGTAACAAATATTTTGCAAGTCCGCTCATTCCAATTCCGCCGATTGCAATAAAATGATATTTCTCTTTTTCCACTTTTCAACTACCCTTGAATAAATTAATTATCTACAAGTAATTATATAACAAATATGCACTAAAATAAACATTTTTAAGATTTTTTAATACTTTTAGAAATTTAAGTTTTCGTTAGTTATAATTTTTAAATCAGTTAATGTTTTTTCTAGTAATTTTGTTGGTGGAATATTTGATTTTTTTACAACTGTACCTTTTTTGAAGATACTATAACCGTCTTTTCCGCTTGCGATGTAGGAATTAGTTATAATTTTGTAGGTTTTGTTGCAATCAATATTTTGGTCTTTTACGTAATATTGTAAATATCTTCTATTAGTTGTTTGACCCTGGTGAAGTATTTCTTTTAAGTATTTTCCTTGGATTTCAACTAAAACAATGTCATTATCAAAAGGTAAAATTTCTAAAACATCAGCATAAGTAATGTTGCCTTTTAGATTTCTATTAATACGAATAGAACCAGCGTTTGTGATAACTCCGTCGTATTCAGGAAAAGTTTTTGACATTGAAATAAGTACTAATTTACCCAAATTTGTTTGAGAATGTTCAATTGTACTTTGAATGCCAAAAAGAGTTATGTCTGTTTTTGCTACAATCTTTTCTGTTACTGATTTTAGGTGGTTATCCAAAAGTGCGATTTCTGCATCAATTTTTTTGTCTGATTGAATTTCTGGAGTGATATTTTTATACATATAGTGTTTAAGTTTTTTATCAAATTTTATGATACCAACTCTTGCGCCAAATTCTCCGTCTTGTACGATTGGCGTGTTATTTACGTATGTTGGTGTGTTAAAGAAATAGTGGTTGTGACCGCCCAAAATTAAATCAATTTCTGGTATGGCTTTTGCAATTTCTTTGTCTTCATCAAATCCGCAGTGTGAAAGTATTATCAAGTAGTCGTATGGAACTTTACTGATAATATTTTTAATCTCGTCAATAGGGTTTGTAACTGTCACATAGCTTGTATTTGATAAGTTTGCTAAACTAGATGTAGTTGCACCGATTATTAAATATTTTTCTCCTTCAATTTCTTTTACAATGTAAGGTTTTACTGCCTTTTGTAAATATTTATCTTTAAAATGAACATTTGAAGATAGGTATTGAGTGTGAGATTTTTTTACCATATTTTTTAAAACGTGTTCGCCGTTGTCAAATTCGTGGTTTCCAAGTGCAATTGCGTCATATTTTGCATAAGGTAAAAGTTTTGCAGAAGCTTTGCCAAAAAAGATTCTGTAATAAATTGAACCTTGAGCGTAATCTCCGCTATCTAGTACCAAAACATTTTTATTGCTTGCTCTCATTTCGTTGAAGAAGGTTACTCTACGTGAAAATCCGCCTGTATTTTTTATTCCCTTGTATTCAACTGGTGAAATTCTGCCATGTACGTCGCTTGTGTGCAAAATTGTAACTTCTGTTGCAACTGCGATATTTCCAATTAATAAAGCTAAAATTAAAATTAATTTTTTCATACTATTCATTCTCCAAATATACAACTTTTTTTCTTATATGCCATTGGAATAAGGTTAAAACTAAGATTATTCCGAACAAAACGTAAGCTAGAGCGCTAGCTTTACCTACGTTAAAATATTCAAAAGCGTTTTTATAGATAGAGTAAACCAAAACGTTTGTGCTATCTAAAGGTCCACCTTGCGTCATTACATATATTAAATCAAAAACTTGAAAAGAACTTATCGCGGTTATTATTACGACAAAAAATATGGTTGGCGACAATAACGGTATTGATACATATTTGAAGGTTTGAAATACGTTTGCACCGTCAATTTTAGCCGCTTCTAGCAAGTCGTTGTTCATCGTGCTTAAGCCTGACAAGAATATTATCATATTATATCCAATAAGTTTCCATACTGAAACAATGATTAATGCTGGCATGGCGAAGTTTGTGTCGTATAGCCAATTTATGTGTAAATTCAAAAAGTGGTTTAAAAATCCGATATTTGGGTCAAAAATCCATTCCCAAATGATACCAATAACAATCATAGGTGTTACAAAAGGTAGAAAATAAGCAGTTTTGAAGAATTCGCTACCTCTGATTTTTGAATTTAAAATACACGCAGTGATAAGCGGAATTAATACGCCGAAAAAGGTTGTTGCAATTGCATAAACAAAAGTATTTATTAAAATTTTTATAAATACTGCCTCTGTAAATACGGCTTTGTAATTGCTCAAACCAACAAATTTTATATCATTCAGCAAATCCCATTTCGTAAAGCTTAGTCCAAATGAGCAAAAAATCGGTATGATTATGAAAATAAAGGTTCCAACAAGCGCAGGTAAAATAAACAAATACCCTGCGATAGATTGGTTATTAAAACTTTTTGATACGTTTTTGCTCATAATCCCATGACTAAAATATTTTATGATAATATTATATATAAAAAATGGAGGAATTATTAAAATGATAACTAAATGGGATAGCGCATTCGGTAAAAATGATATAAGAGGTATTTACGGACAAGATGTAACAGAAGAATTATACTTTTTTGTTGGTAAATCTTACGTAAGATATATTTCTAAAGAATCTGGCAAAGAAGCTAAAGATTTGTGGATTACAGTTTGCCGAGATGCTAGAAAACACTCTCCAGCGTTAGCTAAAGCCTTAATTCAAGGTGTAACATCAGCTGGTGCGAATGTTGTTGATTTAGGCTTAGCACCTACTCCTATTGGTTATTATTCAGATGTTGTTGGAGTTAATGAAAAGGTTACAGACGGCGCTGACGTTGACGGTGCTTTGATTGTAACTGCAAGTCATAACCCTAGCCAATATAACGGTTTGAAAATGACTCACAATGGTCAAATTTTGGGCGAACAAGCTATCCAAGATTTATTAAAAATTGTAGCTGAAGTTAGCAAAGAATCTCTACTTTCTCATACCTTCGGCAAGGTTGAAGAATACGACTTAATTCCTGATTATATTGAAGTTATGAAGTTAAACTTTGGAAGAATTGGAGAAGGCGTAAAAGTGGTAGTTGATAGCGCAAACGGTACAGGCGGTGTTGTTGCACCTTCTTTATATCGTTCTTTAGGTTGTGAAGTTGTTGAATTATACTCAAATCCAGACGGAAGATTTCCAAATCACCACCCAAATCCAAGTGACGAAAAAACTTTAGATGATATTAAAAGAGCAGTTGTTGAAAATAACGCAGATTTTGGTATTGCGTTTGACGGCGATAGCGATAGAATTGGCGTAATTGATTCAAAAGGTAATTCGATGACTGGTGATAAATTGCTTTTAATTTATGCCCTAGACGTTATTGAAAGATATAAAGCTTCAGGCGTAAAACCTATTGTTGTATCAGAAGTTAAATGCTCTCAAGTTTTATTTGATACAATTAATCAATCTGGTGCAGAGGCAATTATGTGCAAGACTGGTCATGGCTACATTAAAGCTAAAATGAAGGAAACAAATGCCGTTTTAGCAGGTGAAATGAGTGGTCATACCTTCTTTAAAGATAGATATTATGGTTTTGATGACGCAGTTTACGCAGGTTGCAGAATTATTGAAATTGTTGCAAAACAAAAGAAAGTAAACCCTTCATTTAAAGTTGAAGACATGCTAGAACCGTTCAGCAAGGTATATTCTTCTCACGAGGTTCGTTTATCTTGTGAAAATCAATATAAAAAGCAAGTTTTGGCAGATTTTGAAGCTTATGTTAAAGAAAATCCAGACATGTTTGGTTCAAAAATCAAAGATATTATTACAATTGACGGTATGAGAATTGTATTTGACGGAGGTTTTGCACTTGTTCGTCAAAGTAATACTGAACCTGTGTTTACATTACGTTTTGAAGCTAAAACACAAGAAGAATGCGAACGCTTTGAAAATGTTATGGTTAACAAAATTGAAGAATTTGTAAACAAATGTAAACAAAATTAGGATGTAATTTTACAAAAAAGTCAATTTTTTCATCTAAAAAAACTTTATATAAGTACGAGATATAAGAGGACTATTTAGATGACAGGTAACGTAAATTACAATCCAAGTTTTACAGGTAATACATATTATTTTTCGCCAAAAGATATTGAAAACTTGACTAAGTATGCAACTGGTGTTGCTATTACTCATCAACCAACTCTAAATGGTTCTGATTTGATGGCAGGATGCGCTGGCAACTTGGCAGTTCAAGGTGTTCAATGGTTAAAAAATAACAAAGGTAACTACGCAGGTGCTATCAAAACTCAAGCTGAAACTGCTAGACAATTGTCAAACTTATATAAAACTCAAGATAGTTTTACTAAAGGTGTTGGCGCTGTAGCAAATGCAACTTCTTCTGCTGAATTATTGGCTGCTATTCCATCTGCTGATAAATTAGCTACAATGTCTAAATCAACTCAAAATTTATTTAAACAAGCTCAAATAGCAGCTGAAACTCTAGGTCAAACTGGTTCAACTCATGCATATACAACTGCAAACCAATTATTATGCCAAGCAAACGCTGCTGCAGCAAAAGAAGCAGCTACTTCTGCAACTGGTTTATGGGGTAAAACTAAAAACTTCTTAGGAATAAATAAAGCATCTGCAGCAATTAATACTGCTGCTGCTGGTAGCAAAGTAGGTAGTGCTTGCTGGAATACCTTCAAATCTCAAGGTGGTCCTGCTATGTTAGTTATTGAAGGTGCTACTGAAACAATTACAAATGTAGTTCCAACATTTAAACAATTAGGCGCTAAAGCTGGTTGGAAACAAGTTGGTAAATCAGCAGTTAAAACATGTGCTTCTGTTGGTGGTTGGGTAGCAGGTGCTGCTTTAGGTACTAAATTAGGTGCTGCCATAGGTTCAATCATCCCTGGTGCTGGTACTGCAGTTGGTGCCGTTGTAGGTGCAGCTATTGGTACAATTTGTTCATTACTAGGTGGTACTATTGGTAGTAAATTAGCTAAAAAAGGTGCTGAAAAAATTGTCGGTAAAGATGAATTAGTTCTTGCTCAAGAACGTCAAGCTAAACAATTGGCTCAACAAGCTCAAGTTGATAATAATGTTTTAAATCAAGTTGTTGGTGCAGCTTCTGATAGATTAAACCAAGAAGGTGTGAGCGATAAAGATTCAAAAATAGCATTTACAAGCTTACAAGCTTTACAATCAGGCAATTCTATTTCAACAATGACTCAAACTCCTTCAACTCAACAAGCAACAACTTCAAACCAAACAAACCCATTTATGGCAGGAAATGTTCAAGGCTTTACAGATAGCGCATTATTAGAACAATTCTCAAGACAATATGGTTTAGCATAATAAAAAAATGTAAATAAAAAAGCGCCGAACTCTTTGAGTTCGGCGCTTTTTTGTAATCTGTATTGACATATAGGTAGATATGCCAATTGGTCCCCAATCTAATAGCTTTTAATTGCTAATTAAAGTGATGATACGTGATAATCACGTTCAATAACTGTTTGCGAAGATTCCAATGCAACTTCTAATGTTTTTTCGATAAAGCATTTAATACTTTCAATATCTTTTTTCAAGTTAATGAAGTTTAAAGTTTTTTGTTCTTCTAATGCTTTATGAAATCTTTCGTAATTTGTTTTTCTCATAATCTACACTCCTTTATTTATTCTGTTACATATCTCTCATACCTTTTATATCGGACTGTAGAAAATAAATCTTTAGAGTTTTGATGAATGTTTGTTACAAAAGTTCATAATTTGTGTAAAAATATGCGGGTAAGATTTGATAATAGTTTGTCTTAAAGTGCCGTCTGATATAAGTTTTAAGGCTTCGTGTCTTATGACTAAATTGTTTCGTAAATTTATAAAAAAACGACCTTTAATTTTTCCTGCATTGGCTTCATGTTCTCTTTTATTTACTAAATTTTTAGAAATTAGCATGGAATTTGCTTGTAAGTGAACTAAATTGAAGATGAATTTATCTGGACAAATTCGCCACAAACCAGTGTTTGTGTAGCTATTCAGACATGCTAAATATTCATGCTTCATTATGCCACAACTCATAGGAGTCCACCACCAACCGCCAAAACAATGGCTTTCAGGGGTTAGGATTTCATCTTTTTTTGAATTGCATGTAACAAGCCCCACGTTATTTTCCTTTAAACAGTTAACTAAAACTTCCGCATATTCAGGTTTGAGCGTATCATCCGAATCTATAATAGAAATAAATTCACCATGCGCTTGTTTTAAGCCTGTTAAAATTGATGCTAACTGCCCTTTATTTGAGTCGTGTTTTATTAATTTTATATTAGGAATATTTTCTAATATAGCAACAGAATTGTCGTTTGAAGCGTCGTCAACGACAATAATTTCGGTGTCTTTGTAGGTTTGGTTTTGAATACTTGCGATAGTTTCTTCAATGAATCTTGCATAATTGTAAGAGGTTACAATAAAGCTTACGGTCATTAGTTTTGCCCTTTTTTGTTGTAAGCAAATGAAGAAAATAGTGATGCAAGGATAAATCCTAAACCAACTAAACCTGTTACTACTTCAGGCACTTCAACTGTGGTCGAAACAAACATTATCAATGCCAAAGCCCCAATAGCCCAGTGTGCGCCGTGTTCTAGGTAAATAAATTGGTCAAGTGTTTTCTTTTCAACAAGCATGATTGTTAAAGAACGCACAAACATTGCACCGATTGATAAACCGATTGTAATAATTAAAATATCTTGGCTTAGGGCAAACGCACCAAGTACACCGTCAAGAGAGAATGACGCATCAATTAATTCTAAATATAAGAAAGCGACAAGCCCTCCGCCTTTAGCGCATTGAGCAAGCTTAAGCGCACGTTCTTGTTCGTGTTTTTCAAGCCAATGTGTAATTCCGTCTATTAATAAATATGTAATAACGCCAACTATTCCTGAAAACAAAACTGACGCTTTAAATTCAGGTGAAATAAAATGTTGCGTTATTAGTACTGCAATCAAGGTTACAACTGTTTCAAAACCTTTAATATTGCCTAAGTGAGAGCAACAAGGTTCAATTCCTTTAATCCAGTGAACATCTTTTTCGCAGTTGAAAAAATAATTCATAAAAAGCATTAATAAAAAGGCACCACCAAAAGCTACAATTGGTGCGTGAGTTAAATGCAAATAGTGTGCGTATTGTTGAGAATCAGTAAGTGCTATTTGAGCAACTTTTACAATGCTTAGTTTCGCAAAAATTCCAACTACTAAAAGTGGAAATAAAAATCTCATACCAAATACTGCAATTAAAATACCCCAAGTTAAAAATCTATGTTGCCAAATATGCTCCATTTTTTCTAATTTTAAGGCATTAACGACAGCATTATCAAAAGATAGGCTGACTTCCAAAATACCCAAAATTAATGCGATAAATACGCACAAAAGACCAGAGCCATTATGAACATGTTCGCCCCAAAAATATGCTGCAATTATTCCTAAAATAGTTACAAGTAGCGAACCTTTGAAGTATTTCATTATTTCAAATCCTTTATTAATTCAAATGCTTTTTCTTTTAAAGCTTCATAGCTAGAATCGTTTTTAATTACATAATCCCAATCTGTTACACTATCAAGTCCAGTTTCAGTAACATCGTTTTCTCCAATCAATTCGCCTCTTTGCGCTCTGATTTCTCTTGGGCATTCAACTCTGATTGCGATAGCTCCAGCTTTTTTGAAGGTTTCGTATTCAAAAGGCACGCGAACATCTGTTACCATAATGTTTCCGTTCTCTGCGATAATTTTCTTTAGCCAATAATCATCACTTTGACTTCTGCCCCAATTGCCTAAATCAATTAAGCCTTGGCGATATTGAGATTTATTTTTTTCGATTTCTTCATAAGTCAAATTGTGTTGACGACCATATTCAAGTTTGATAATGTCGCCCATTGCACATCTGTGGTATTCTAGCATGTTTTCTAATAAAATTTTTGCCAAAGTGTCTTTACCAGAGTATTGTTTCCCTGAAAATATAATTATTTTATCTGCCATTTTTCTATCCCTACTAGTTTTACGAAGTTATTATATGTCAAATAATTTAATAATTCAATATTTTAACTTGATTTTTGGCATGCCTTTAAGCTATAATGAACGAAAGTTATATAGTTGGAAAGTCGGAATATAAAATGGCATTAAATTTTCAAGAACTAATTTTTAATTTACAAAAATATTGGGCAGACCAAGGATGTATTGTTCAACAACCTTATGATATTGAAAAAGGTGCGTCAACAATGAACCCTGCTACATTTTTGAAAGCATTGGGACCTGAACCTTGGCATACTGCAATGGTTGAACCTTGCAGACGTCCTACTGACGCAAGATATGGTGAAAACCCTAACAGATTGGGTCATTACTACCAATTCCAAGTTATCATGAAACCAACTCCAAAAGATGCTCAAGAATTGTACTTGAAATCACTTGAAGCAATCGGTATTGATTTAACAAAACACGATGTTCGTTTTGTTGAAGATAACTGGGAATCACCTACTTTAGGCGCTGCTGGTGTAGGTTGGGAGGTTTGGCTTGACGGTATGGAAATTACTCAATTTACATACTTCCAACAAGTTGGTGGTTTAGAAGTTAAACCTGTAGCTTTAGAATTGACTTACGGTGTAGAACGTATCGCAATGTATTTGCAAAATGTCCAACACTTCAAAGATATTAAATGGAATGAAAGATACAACTATGGCGAAATCTTCATGCAAAACGAAGTTGAACAATCAAAATATAACTTCGAGGTTTCAAATGCTGAAGCTTTGTTCAAAATGTTTGATTTATTCCAAGCCGAAGTTGATAACTGTGTAGATAATGAGCTTGTTTTGCCTGCTTATGACTACGTTTTAAAATGTTCTCATACTTTCAACCTTCTTGATGCAAGAGGCGTAATTAGTAAAGATGAACGTAATAATTTTATCAACCGTATTAGAACAATGGCTTCGAAAGTAGCTAAATTGTATGTAATTCAAAGAGAAAAAATGGGCTTCCCTCTTTGTAAAGACTAGTGACACGAAAGAAAGAAATGGCAACAAAAAGAGAATTTAGAATTGATTTTACAAAAGCTGGATTAATGAATGTTTTAAGACGTAAAAATCCAGACGAAATGATAAAAGACGCAAAGCGTAACGGCTTGAAAAAAACTTTAAGTGCAATCGATTTAGTTATATTGGGTATAGGTATTTTGATTGGTTCAGGTATATTTGCAGTGGTTGGTATTGCAGCTGCAACTCCTGGAACTGGTGCGGGTCCTGCTCTTGTTCTATCAATGGTAATCGCAGCCTTTGCTTGTGTATTCTCAGCACTTTGTTATTGTGAATTTGCTGCAATGCTACCGGTTGCAGGCGGTGCGTATGTTTATACTTTTGCAACCCTAGGCGAATTTATGGCTTGGATGGTTGGTTGCGTATTGATGTTAGAATACGGCATTGGCTTTATTGGTGTTGCTTGCGCTTGGTCAAACTATTTTGTTCAATTCTTAAAAGGATTTGAAGGTCATTTGCCAAGTTTGCTTACTAATCCTCCAATTTGGTTGATTTCTGATTACAATTCAGCACTTGCAACCTTGGGTGATAGCGCAAAAGACATTATTCCAACAATTTGCGGTATTCCTTTCTGTATAAATTTACCAGCAATACTTATTATTATATTAATAGCTCTTATTTTAAAAAGCGGTACAAAAGATTCAACTATTATGGCAACTGTTATGGTAGTTATAAAATTAGCGGTAATCGCATCATTTGTTTTGGTTGGTGCGTTTTACGTTAGACCAGAAAACTGGGTACCATTTGCGCCAAACGGTATGAACGGTATTTTCAGTGGTGCGTTTATAATTTTCTTTGCATATATTGGTTTTGATGCCTTAGCAACAACGGCTGAGGAATGTAAAAATCCTCAAAGAGATTTACCAATTGGTATTATCGGTTCTTTACTTGTTACAACAATAGTTTACGTTCTTGTAGCTTTAGTTTTGACAGGTATGCAACCAACTAGCGGAGTTGTTATTCCTCAAGAATTCTTGAAAGCACCGATGGTTTACGTTATGAATATGGTTCATCAAGATTGGGTTGCAGGATTTATTTCTGTGGGCTCTTTGGCAGGTTTAACATCTGTATTGCTTGTAATGTTAATGGCTACAACAAGAATTCTTTACGCTATGAGCCGTGATAACTTCTTACCATCTATATTTAGAAAATTAAACAGAAAAACAAGAACTCCAAACTTGTTAACATATACAGTTGCAGGCGTAGCAATTTTAGGTGTGTTAACAATGGATTTAGGCGCAGCTGCTGAACTTTGTAATTATGGCGCATTCACATCGTTTATTATTGTTTGTGTTGCAGTTTTAATCTTGAGAAAAGTTGATCCAGATAGAAAAAGACCATTTAAGGTTCCATTTTCACCTTGGTTCCCATTAATGGGTATAATTTGTTTGTCAGGCTTGATGATTTATTTCTTAATGACTTCTGCAAGCGTAATGTCAGCTATGTTGTTCCCTGTTTGGATTGGTTTAAGCGCATTGATTTATTTCCATTATGGTTATAAGAAAAATCGTAAAAAAGAAGCTAAAAGATTAGAAATAAAAATGAAGGCTATCGAAAAAACTAGATTGAAAGAATTAGAGAATGGACAATAACCCGACAAATACTAATAAAACAAATAAATTTAAAACGTTATTCAATCAGATGTTGACTAAAAAAAGTACTGATGAACTTATTTCTGCAAGTAAACATTCTGAATTAAAGAAGACTTTAAACGCTTTTGATTTAATTATTTTAGGTATTGGTGCGGTTGTTGGTACTGGTATTTTTACGATTATCGGTATTGCAGCTCAAGGTGGCGACGGTGGCGTTGCTGCTGGTCCTTCGCTTACTGTTTCAATGGTAATCGCAGCTATTGCGTGTATTTTCTCAGCCCTTTGTTATAGCGAATTTGCATCAATGATTCCAGTTGCAGGTAGTGCATATACTTACACTTATGCAACAATGGGCGAATTTATGGCTTGGATGGTTGGTTGGATTTTGATGTTAGAATATCTAATCAGTAATATCACTGTTGCGAGCGCTTGGACTGGTTATTTTATGCAGTTATTAAAGGGGTTTGAACATATTCTTCCTAATTGGTTGGTAAATCCTCCGATTTGGTTGATTAACGATTATAGAAGCTCTTTGGCAATTTGCTCAAAATCAGGATTAAATCCACACGACGTAATGCCTTATTTATTTGGAGTTATTCCAGTTTCTATAAATGTTCCAGCAATTTTAATTGTCTTAATCTTAACTTTGCTTTTGATAAAAGGTGTAAAAGAATCGACTAAATTCGCTACTGTAATGGTATTTGTGAACTTGTTCATAATTTTATCGTTCGTAGCAGTTGGTGCATTTTATGTTAAACCTGAAAACTGGGTGCCATTTGCACCTAACGGCTTTGAAGGCGTATTCATGGGCGCGTTCATTATTTTCTTTGCATATATCGGTTTTGATGCTATTTCGACCGCTGCTGAAGAAACAAAAAATCCTCAAAGAGATTTACCGATTGGTATTTTAGGTACTTTAATTTTATGTACAACTTTATATGTCGCAGTTGCGCTAGTTTTAACTGGTATGGTTAATTACCAATCAATCGATATTCAAGCTCCGATTGCTGCTGCTATGAGAATGGTTGGTCACGATAAGTTTGCAGGATTTATTTCTGTTGGCGCTTTAGCAGGTTTAACTTCTGTGTTACTTGTTTATCAATTGGGTGCAACTAGAATTTTGTACGCAATTAGTAGAGATAGATTTATTCCAAAAGGATTGCGCAGAGTTCATAGACACAATAGAACGCCTTATGTTCTAACTTGGTTAGCAGCTTTGGTTGTTATTATTGGCTCGTTCTTCTTGGATTTGAAAATTTCAGCAGAATTGTGTAACTTTGGTACCTTCTTAACATTTATTATTGTTTGTGCAGCAATCATTATTTTGAGAAAAACAGAACCTGACAAACCTAGAGCATTTAAAGTTCCGTTTGTCCCTCTATTCCCTATTTTAGGTATATTAATGAGTGGTGGCTTGATGTTCTATTCAATGGGATCATTAAAAACTTCTTCTACTTGGTTTATCGCGTGGTTAATTTGCGGTGTATTGATTTACGCTTGCTATGGCTATAAACAAAAACGTATAGAAGAACGTAGAAAAGCTTTTTATAATAGAAAACATTAAGTCTATAAGCAGTTAAGACAATAGGTCGATTTATAATAATAAACAACATTTTGACTATAATTGGACTTAATTCCTTATAGTCTTAAAATCTTATTGTCTTCTAAATTATTAAGAAATGTAAACTAGTATTTTTACAAAAAGGCAATTTTTTCAGAAATAAAAACTTTATATAAGTACGAGAGATAATTAAGATTACATATCGTACAA
>CAVCIX010000021.1:0-20077 GCA_963602505.1 Anaerovoracaceae bacterium
TCTCAATTTCAGCAGAACGTGAACACGAAAAAAATGTTTTAAAATTTGTTGAATACGCATACAAAAACGGCTCAGGTCCAATTGACGTAAACTTTACTGAACCTGGAGATCCAGTCGGCAAAGCTAAGTTAAAATACGCATCAGAAGACGCATTAAAGGATGTTCCTTCTTATGTTGCTGATACTTGGAGAGAAAGAGTTGACAGAAAAACTGCAAGATTATTCCTTGAAGGTAAAGACCCTGAAGGAATGGCAGATGTTGACCCTAAACGTATCGTTATGCAAACAAAAGCTATAAACGAAGTTGTTAAACCTATCAGAAAATCAGGCCCTGAAAGCCAATGGAATATTATTTATGCACCAACAACAATGTCAGTTAAAAAGACTTATGCAGATATTCCTGACACAATGAAGGCGCTAGAAAAAGCCGCAGATGACGCTAAAAACATCAATCGCGTTGGCGGATTAGACACTCACGCAACAAAACTTATGTCTGTTGCAGATAAAATGAACGACTTCCACTTCAAAGAAATTCATTTCTACAGTGTTGACCCTGAAACAAAACAACCTGACGGCAAAACTGACTTACACATCGGAATGCACGATAAATCGAGATTTAGAGCCGCTGCAAAAGACACAGATGACGGCGTAAGATATATGGCAAACACTCCAACAGAAGAGGTTTTCTCATCTCCTGATAGAACAAAAACAAACGGCTGGGTTTCAACAACATTACCTCTATGCTTGAACGGCAACCTTGTTGAAGGCATTAGAATGAGATTTGAAAACGGTCGCGCAGTTGAAGTTTATGCAGATAAAAACCAAGAACTTTGGAGAGAACACATTAAATCTGCTCAAGACGGCGATATGTTAGGCGAAGTTGCACTTGTAGCAAATTCACCAATCTTCCACACTGGCAGAGTTTTCAATAATACTTTATTAGACGAAAACGCAGCTTGCCACATCGCAGTAGGCGCAGGCTTTGACGATTGCCTTGACGGTGCAGATAAAATTAAAGACTACAAAGAACGCCAAGAATATATGAAACAAAACAACATCAATGACTCAAATATCCACACAGACTTTATGATTGGTGGACCAAACGTTATTGTAGAAGGCGTTAAAGCTGACGGAACAAAGGTTACTTTAATCAAGGATAACCAATTCCAAATATAATTATTTAATTCAAAAGCCCTTGTTTGAAACAAGGGCTTTTTTAATGCAAAAAAAAACAAAAAAAAGCATGCCGTACAGCATGCTTTTTTTGAATGTATAAATTCCAAAATATTAACGTTTTGAGAATTGGAATCTTTTTCTTGCTCTTTTGCGACCGTATTTTTTACGTTCTTTAACACGTGGGTCACGAGTTAACAAGCCTTCAGCTCTTAATACATTTTTGTATTCTTCGTTAACTTTAACAAGAGCTCTTGCGATACCGTGTCTGATAGCACCAGCTTGTGATACGATACCACCGCCAACTGCTTTAACTCTTACGTCATATTTGTCTTGGTTTTCTGTCAAAACTAATGGTCTGAATACCATCATTTCGATTGCAGGTTTGTTACCGATGTGTTCCATTAATTTTCTACCGTTAACAAAAATTCTGCCTTTGCCTTTTACAAGTTTAACAACTGCAATCGAAGTCTTTCTACGACCTGTTGCAATAACTTCTTTATCTGCCATTATTTAGCCTCCTTTTCTAATACGATAGGTTTTTGTGCTGCGTGTGGATGTTCTGCACCAGCATAAACTTTTAATTTTGTAAATTGAGTATCGCCTAAAGTATTGTGTTGAAGCATACCTTTTACAGCTTTTTCAATAGCTAATCTTGGATCTTTTTCCATTAATTCTTTGAAACTTGCTGATTTCAATCCACCTGGATACATTGTGTGGTGGTAGTAAATTTTATCAGTTTCTTTGTTACCTGAAACTTTTACCTTGTCAGCGTTGATAACGATAACAAAGTCACCAGTATCTACGTTTGGAGTATATTCTGGTTTGTTTTTACCTCTTAAAATATTAGCAACACGTACTGCTAAACGACCTAAGATTTCGTCTGTAGCGTCGATTACGTACCATTTTCTTTCTACTTCTAGAGGTTTTGCTGAATAAGTTTTCATGCTATTTTCTCCATTTATGTTATTTAATATTCTACTTTTATCAGTGTTAATCCACTTGGACTAACGGTTTTACCTGCTTTTTCACGGTCTAATGCGTCTAGCACATATTCCATGTATTCAGGTTTTTCATTATTCCGTTCAATCTCTAACAGTGTTCCGACAATTATTCGAACCATATTGTACAAAAATCTGTTTCCGACTATATCAACTACAATCATATCGTCATTTTGCCAACAACTTGCCTCATAAATTTCGCAAACTGTGTATGGATTTGAACTTCCAGAATTCTTAAAACTAGTGAAATCATGTTCGCCTATCAAATAGCTAAGCGCTTTGTTCATTCTATCTAGATTTAATTCGTTTTCTACCCTCAATAAGTCGCCGTCAAAAGCTTTTCGCTGATTTCTATTTAAAAATACATAACGATAATGTCTTTTTTTAGCTGACTTCTGAGCGTGGAACGAGTCATCAACCTCTTGTAAATCTGATATTGAAATATCCTTTGGTAACAGTGCATTTATTGATTTGATAAACCTAGAAGCAACAATTGTTTTATCTAAATCTACATGAACCGTTTGACCTGTTGAATTTACACCGGCGTCAGTTCTTCCAGAAAAGACCGTTTTTATTGGTCTTGGATTATTTTGAGTTTGTTCAACTCCTGTCAATGTGCATATTGCCTTTTCTAATTCGCCTTGAATAGTAGGAGTGGGTTGCTCTTTACCGTCCGCATCGAACTGAATTTGGCTTCCTGCATAATTTCTGCCTTGATATTGTATTAAAAACGAATATCTAGTCATTTTATTATACTAATTGGATTAATGCCATTTCGCTTGCATCGCCACGTCTTGGTGGTAAGTGGTAAATTCTTGTGTAACCACCGTTGCGGTCAGTGTATTTTTTACCGATTACACAGAATAATTTTCTTAAAACTGTTTGTTTTGGTAATTTTTTACCTTCTTCAACAGTTTCGAAAACTTCACCAGTTGCAACATCAATGTATTTACCGATTTCTTTATCGTAAATGAATTTTGCTGCTTGACGGCGAGAAGTCAAATCACCTTTTTTAGCAAGAGTGATTAATTCTTCAACATAAGGTTTCAATGCTTTTGCACGAGCCAATGTTGTTTTGATTTCGCCATGAGTAAATAACTCAGTTGCTAATGCACGCAATAAGGCATCTCTTTGGTCTTTAGCCTTTCCAAGCGTATGTTTTTTTGTTAAGTGTCTCATTTTTCTGTCCTTTTATTTTCTTTTTTATTATTTTTAATTAACTATTAAACCATTTCTTCTTCAGGTAATTCTGGGCTTGGAGCCAAGTCTAAACCGAAGTGGTGTAATCTTTCGATAACTTCATCTGATGATTTTTTACCGAAGTTTTTAATGTTTAATAAATCGTGTTCTGATTTTTTCAACAATTCGTTCATTGAATTGATGCTAGCTCTTTTCAAGCAGTTATAAGCTCTAACAGACAATTCCAATTCTTCAATTGTGATTGAAGTAACAGGTTCTTCTTCTTGAACTTCATCTTCAACTACTTGAGTTGGTTGGTTTACAACAACTGGTTGACCAGAGATTGCTGCAATTTGCATAAAGTGATCGATTAACAATTGAGCTGATTGAGATAATGCTGTTGTTACATCGATTGAACCGTTTGACCAAATTTCTAATGTAACTTTATCGAAATCGATTGAATCGCCTACACGAGTTGGTTCTACGTTATAAGCAACACGTTTGATTGGCATGAAAGTTGCATCAATTGGTAACATATCGATTGATTGACCAGCTTTTGCATCTCTTGGTACATCGTGAGCAACATAGCCTTTGCCTGTTTCTACGATGATATCAGCGTGGAAGCTACCACCATCAGCAATTGTACAAATTAACCAGTCAGGGTTTACAACTTTAACACCTGCAGGTAATTGGATATCACTTGCTAATACTGGACCAGCGTGGTCGATATCTAATCTTAAGTGTTGAGCTTCTTTTGAATCAGTTTTGATTACTAAGCCCTTCATATTTAACATAACATCAATAACATCTTCAACTACACCTGGAATTGCAGTGTATTCGTGTGTAATACCTTCAATTCTTGCTGATGTAACAGCTGTACCTTCAAGACTTGATAATAATACACGTCTTAAAGAGTTACCGATTGTGTTACCAAAACCTTTTGCTAAAGGTTCGATAACGAATTTACCATATTGTGAGCCGTTTGAATCTGTTGTTGTGCTTACTGTTTTTATTTTTAAATCCATTGTTTATCTTCTCCTAATGTTTTTATTGGATATACGTAGTTACTAATTAATTACTTATTATTTAGAATAATACTCAATTACTAATTGTTCTTTTAATTCTGGATCAAGTTCTTCTCTTTGTGGAACTCTGTCGAAAGTAATTTTCATAGCATCTTTGTCTTTTGTTATCCATGCTGATTCACAAGGTAAATCAATCATTTCGATAACGCTTTTAACGAAAGATTGGCTTCTTTCTCTGATAGTAACAACATCACCAGCTTTTAACAAGTAAGATGGGATATCAACTTTTTTACCGTTAACAAGGATGTGACCGTGGTTAACGATTTGTCTTGATTGTTTTCTTGTAATACCAAAACCTGCTCTGAATAATACGTTATCTAATCTTGATTCTAATAATTGTAACAAGATTGTACCTGTAACGCCTTTTCTTCTTGCAGCTTCGTTATAGTATTTTGCAAATTGTTTTTCAGATACTAAGTAAGTTAATCTGATTTTTTGTTTTTCGTTTAAGTGTAATGCGTATTCAGAAAGTTTTTTTCTAACTGCACCGTGTTGACCTGATGCTGTTTGACGCATTGAAGAAGTTAACTTTCTGTTTGATAAGTCTTTTACTCCGAAGTTACGGAATAATTTATTTCTTGCACCTGTATATTTTGACATTTTTCTAATTTCCTTTTTTCTTAAATATTGTATTACTTTTGTACGTCTTTCAACCTTTTTACTTTTTCAAGCAACAAGGCAAAACATACGACTATACACGACGTTTTTTAGGTGGTCTGCATCCGTTGTGAGGAATTGGAGTTACGTCTTTGATTAATGTAATTTCTAAACCTGCTGCTTGAATTGCTCTGATAGCAGTTTCACGTCCAGAACCAGGTCCTTTGATATAAACTTCAACTTTTTTCATACCTTGGTCGATTGATTTTTTAGCAACCATTTCTGCTGCTGATTGAGCTGCGAATGGAGTACCTTTTCTAGCACCTTTAAATCCTGATGCACCTGCTGTTGCCCATGCAATAGCGTTACCTTGAGTATCAGTTGATGTTACGATTGTATTGTTGAATGTTGATTGAATATGAACAACACCTTGTAATACATTCTTTTTTTCTTTTTTCTTTGTTGTCTTTGGTCTTGCCATTTTTTTATTTCCTTTATTTCTACTTTTTTACTAATTAATTATTTGCCTATCGGCGTACTACATAAAATCAACTATGCAGTCTTTTTCTTAGTGATTGCTAAACCTTTTTTACCACGTCTTGTTCTAGCGTTTGTTTTTGTTCTTTGACCTCTGCAAGGTAATGAACGTTTATGACGCATACCTCTGAAAGAGTTGATTTCTTGAAGACGTTTGATGTTCATTGATACTGAACGTCTTAAGTCACCTTCGATTTCATAGTGGCTTAATTCTTCTCTTAATAATTTAATATCTGCATCTGTTAAATCATCAGTTCTTAAATCTTCTGAAATACCAGTTTTTTCTAAGATTGCTTTACTTCTAGCTGGTCCGATACCGTAGATGTAAGTCAATGCGATAATCATTCTTTTGTTACGAGGTAAATCTACCCCTGATAGTCTTGCCATTTCGTTTTTCCTTATTTAATGTGTTTTACTTTTGTTTTAGTGGAACCTTGGCTCCATTTTGTTGCTGTTTCTGGCTTTGTCTGAATTAGTTTATCACTTCACCCTAGCAACCGAATTAGATTATTTCTTCACTCGGACAAGTCGCTCATTTCACTGTCGTTGCCATTCGCTATGTCCTCGCTACTTCGAGTTTCGTGCTAAAGCACTCACTCTACGCAAAATCTAACCTTGTCTTTGTTTATGTTTTGGGTTTTCACAAATAATTGCGATTCTACCTTTTCTTTTAATACATTTGCATTTGTCACAAATCTTTTTAACTGAACTTCTAACTTTCATTGTTCTACCTTTCTATAATTTTGTCTATTTTAATCTGAATGTAATTCTGCCTCTTGTCAAGTCATACGGTGTCATTTCAACTTTTACCTTATCACCTGGCAAAATTCTGATAAAATTCTTTCTGATTTTACCTGAAATATGCGCCAATATTTCGTGTCCGTTTTCTAATTCTACGCGGAACATCGCGTTTGGCATTGATTCTAAAATTGTACCTTCTAATTCTATTACGTCTTTTGACATAGTAATCCTTTACTAACTAGTGCGTTCTTTTATCATATTTGCTAAAAATTTCTTTGCAAGCACTTTTAATGAGGTTTTTAAGACAAATTTTTTATAATAAAACTGATTGTTAATATAAAAATACCACAGTTTCAGTTATTTGCTGAACATGCTAAAATCAACTAATATTTATTATTAACAGAGTTTTGTAAATATTTGTAAACTTTTCTAATGTTTTTATTTTTCTAAAAACAAACAGTTAATTATTTGCTATTCTCTATATATTTTTTTAATTCTTCCAGTTTATTTTTAATATTTACGTAAATTTGTTTAAAATCTTCATGCACGGATTTTATTTTTTCTGTCGAATATTTTTTCAAAATTAGAGATGGTTTTAATTCCGTATTAAACCTGAATGTTGCCGACCTAATCCCTTCATAAATTTTTTCATCAATCACATCTTTTGTATCGCACAAATTGATATACAATTTACCCAAAGAAATTTTTGCATCATTTACATTTTTTCTGTTCAAATCATCAGTAATTTCGCGCAAAATATCTTTTAACTCCGAATAAATTGCGACCAATTTTTCTTTCTTTTTTGGCAAATCCTCTTTAAAGTGTTTCATTGTTTGCTCATAGCCAATATCCATAAGCTCTTGGCGCTTTTCTATCGGCATATTAAAGTCAACAATAATGATTTCACCAGTATTGATTGTTATGTAATCGTATTTATCATTATTTCCGTAAGTTTCAACAATACCGCGCGTTGCAATTGAAGTTACGC
The DNA here is from genome assembly GCA_963602505.1 of Anaerovoracaceae bacterium. Taxonomy (GTDB): domain Bacteria; phylum Cyanobacteriota; class Vampirovibrionia; order Gastranaerophilales; family Gastranaerophilaceae; genus UBA6984. Next base: position 7,301 of record CAVCIX010000021.1, read on the forward strand.
AACTGTAAACGGTGTTCAAATAGTCGATTGCGGTTTTGCAATTTTGGGCATAATCGCCTTCTAATCTAAATTCCAAAATGCGTTCTTGCGGTAGTTGCAAGTGTTTAGAAAGCTTCCAAAGCGGTTGACTTTTTTGCAAATCGCCGTCAACCAATTCAACATTTTCATACTTAACAGGCGTCATAAGCCCTGGCATTGTTGAAGAAATTCTAACTGCGGTCGCAACTTCAAAATCTGGAGTTTCAAATTTTGAAAACTCTTTACAAGAAAAATTAGTTAAATCTGTTGTTATAATAACCAAATTTTTATCAATATCCTTGAATTTTACGGTCGGATTTTCACCTTTTTTGTAATTTTCGCCGTAAAATTTCTTTTCTATCATTTCGCGAACCCATTCAAGAAAAACCTCGCCTTTTGAAAGTGCAAAAGATTTTCCAAAGCCAAAATGAATATCTCTAAACAAGTCAAAATTTATCTTTAAGAACATATTTTTAATTTCTTCTGAAGTGTATCCAATTGCATACAAAACGGCAAAAATAGCACCAACAGAAGAACCTGCTATTGTTTCTGATTTCACGTGTAATTCTTCAAGTGCTTTTAGGGCACCAATATAAGACACGCCTCTAATTGCGCCACCGCCAAATATACAGGTATAATTTAATTCATTTTCACTCATTTATTAGTCCTTTTTATTAATTTCTTCAATTTTAATTCTATTTTCGCCTTTAAACGTAATGTCCGTCGCAAACATAGTGTTTCTATAATAATCGAAATCCAAGCTTGGCATTTTCAAGTCCATTGTATATTTATCTTTTTTAACAAATACACCAAATTTCAATCCGTCAAACGCTAGAACCCAACCTGATTTTTTTTGTTTTAAACCTTTATATAGCGGATAGAATTTTTCAATAATAATTATGTCTGGAGAATTTTTCTCAAACAAATCATACCAACCTTTGCTTAGTGTAAAGGTTTTGCGCATATCCTCTAATAGATAGTCGTCATAAACTTCTTCATATCGACCGTCCATATAAATCTTGTTTTGCGGATATAACTTGTAAGAAACATAGCTACCAAGTCCGAAATTCACTAAAATATTACCTTTTAAGTGATTTTCTTTGATAAATTCCACCTCTAAAATTGGGTACGATTTGCAATAAATAAAAGGTTTCCAAGTTTTTATTGCAATCATAGATATCGAGAATATCAGCAAAAATACGTTAGTTGCGACCATTCCATATTTTGGAAATTTAGTATCTTTAAACAAATCCATTACGTCTTTATAGCAAAATATTGTTGAAGATAGCACAAAAAGTGGCATCATTTTTATGTGAATAACCGCTAAATACAAGGTTACAAACATAACTATAAATTTTGTTTTATCCAAAGATTTATAATTAATTTTATTTTTTAGAACTTTTATTAATTCAACCACCAAAATGAACAGAGCAAAAAATTTAAACGTCAAAAATTTAAAAATCGCCATTTTATGGAAGATTGGATACCATTCCAAAACATCTGGACGGTGCATTGTTGTTGCGCTTAAAAGAAACTTCACAAAACCAATGCCATAAGGGTTAATAAACACCATTAATGGGCAAATTAATGCCGTAATTAAGTAATATTTAAACGTTTTCTTGCTTAAAGCTTCACCAATAGTGTACATCAAAAGTACGCCTAAACCTGAAACAACGCCACCATGCATATTTCCCCAAATTAAAAATAATATAGGAAAAATAAATAACAGTTTATAATTTTGAGATTTTCTGACTAATTCTAAAATGTATAATTCAAGCGCAAAGAACAAGAACGTAAACGAATGGCAACGAATTAAAGAGGAATACGTAACCAAGAACGCGTTTAATACGATAAAATATATTAATATATTTTTATAGTTGCAATCCGCTGAACACCTTGTTTTTACTGCTTTTATGACAAACACCATTGTCAAAAATATTAGCAAGGCTTGCAAAAACAAAAGTCCGCAAGCACCACCTATGCTTTGAAACAAGTAAAATACAACACTTGAGCCCCATTCGTGGTCATACCAAGCGTGTGTTGGAGTGTATGACAAAAAGTCATATTTTAAAACGTGACCTGTTTGAACAACTGCCATACCAGCAATTAATCTTGCCCATAAATCATAGTCGTAACCATTCGATTTTGAAGCGATAGCAGCACTGCATAAAAATAATAAAGTATAAAATAAAAATGTTTTTATTCTTTCTAAGCAAAGAAACGCTTTAACTTTTTCAAAAAATAAATACAACCTTTCCATAATAGCTGTTAGTATAGCATACTAAGCTTTTATTGGGCAACTAAAATTTTATACTTTAGTATGAAAAATTTCTAACTTTTGAATAATTAAATTTGACCTAAAAATCTAGTATAGTTACAGTGGAAAGATTTTCCTCCATAGTATATACATAACTTCGAGATTACTAATGAAAATGACAAAACGCAATTTGAATATTGTTTCGAGGCATTTAGCAAAAGCGCTAAACCGCTCTATTATTGCGTTTTACAAAATGGGGGGGGTAAAACGCAGTTATAACAAGCGTTTTAGGGGTATTGCAAAAGATTTATCAAAAAAATTGTTATGTCAACCTGAAACAAGGGTTTTACCAAGAATAAATAAATCGGCTTTATTCAGGATTTTACCTGTTCTAATGCATAATTGGACTACTGATAAGATACTGAATAACAACGCCTTTATTGTTTATATTAATTTTGTGCTTCAGCATGACATTATAAAAAACGACAATATCAACAAAACCGACATGGAGGTGTTAAATGATTACTGTTAACACCAACATGTCAGGAATTATTGCAAGAAACAGTTTGTCAAAAGCAACAGGCTTACTTAATAATGCACTTCAAAGAATGAGTACAGGATATAAAATCAACTCTTCTAAAGACGATGCAGCGGGAATGGCGATTTCCAACAAATTAGAATACAAGAAATCATCATTTAATGTTGCATACAAAAACGCCCAAATGGGACAATCTATGCTTGAAACAGCAAACAGCTCTTTGAGTAACATAAACGATATGTTGTATAGAATGCGTGATTTGGCAGAGCAAGCCTCTAACGGAACCTATGGCAAAGATGAACGTAAAGCAATGCAAACAGAACTTGATGCCCTAAAAAATGAAATATATAGAATAAAAGACACAACAGAATTCAATGACAAAAAGTTGTTTGATGTTCCTGATGATAACACAACAAACGGTACTGCAACATTGGCAAACACAAACACAAACAAAGCAGTTACTCTTTCAGCAATATCAAATAATGGTATAGATATGGTGGTAAACCAACAATTCCTTCTTCAGGACGAACTGGCAGTTTTATGGGGTACGTTAATAGTGGTAGTAGTATAGAAGAATGTTCTTCATCTGTAGATATATCTTTTATTGGAGAAAAGCGTAAAACTAATTATGTTTGTGGTTTTGTTGGCGTTAACAACGGAACAATAAAAAATTGTAAATATACAGGAAAAATGGACAATAGTTGTGCTAACGGTACTTATGTTGGCACAATTGCAGGGACTAACTCTGGAACTTTGGAAGATAACGAGTACAAATACGATACAACATTTGACCTTGATACAGGTACAGCTGGCTCTACATCTGTAACTGGTACAGGTAATGGTGATAATACAGGTACTGCACATAACTCAAATACAACTGATTATCCTACACCTAAAAAACCTGCTAAAAAAGATAAATATACTAATGATCCAACACCTACACCAACCCCAAGTGGCAGTGGTAGTGAAACTAATTTACAAATCGGCATTGGTTCTGACGACAACTCCGTTATCAAGGTCGATACAGGGTTCGCTTTAGGCAACATTGACATCTCTTTAGCAACTGATTTCTCATCTCGTCAAGCACTCGACACAATCGATGCATTAATTGCAAAAGTTACTGACAAAATGACTTCAATCGGCGCAATCCAAAACCGTATCGAAATTGCTATGCAATATCAGGTGACTCAAATCAATGCGCTAACAGCGTCTAATTCCCTAATCAAAGACGCCGACATTGCAAAAGAAAGTGCTAATTACATCAAGAATCAAATACTTCAAAACGTTGCCTCTAGTTTGCTTTCTACTGCAAACCAAGCCCCTTCTATTGCTTTGAATTTGGTGTAAATATTGAGGGTTAGAGGTTTGGATGTTTAGAGGGAGGGTTTGTTATAAAATATTATGTCATGCTGAACTTGTTTCAGCATCTCATGTTTTAGAGACCCTGAAATAAATTCAGGGTGACATAAAAGTTGAAATTGCAGTCATAATGGCCTCACTGTAGTGGGTCGTATCCCCCAGGGTGGAACGGGTGACACTTGCAAATTCTTTTAATTCCTAGCCACAAGCCTTTTAAAACGCCGTATTTTTCAATAGCTTGACGCATATATTCAGAGCAGGTCGGAGTAAATCTGCACACTGGCGGAGTTAGTTTCGAGATTTTTTGATATATTTTTATTAAAAATAACAAAAGTTTTTTAATCATAAGTCATACTTACTCTTGAGGCATATAACTTTCGCCAATTGTATCAACTGCTTCAACCTTGATATCTGTAATCAATTCAGAATAAGAGATTACAACGATTGTCGGAATATGTCTTTCTAACAATTGGAACAGTGGTAATCTAATTCTTGGAGAACACAAGATTACTGGTTGTTTTCCTAAGTTTTGGTGAGCGTTCATCAGAGTTGCAGCGGTTGTTTCAATAAGCTCTTGAACCTGCATCGGATTTAACAAGAACATCGTACCCAACTCTGTTCTTTGGCAACTGTCATCAAGAACTTTTTCCCACTCAGGAGAAAGTGTTAAAGCATACAAGACCTTATCCTCTTGAACATTGGTCAAGCAGATTTGACGACCTAACGCGGCACGCAGACGTTCTGACAGGATATCAGGTTCTTTAGAAAATCTCGCATAGTCACAAAGACGTTCAAAAATGAAGATAATATCCTTAATTGAAACTTTTTCTCTAATCAAGTTTACAAAGATTTTTCTCAAATCGCTTGTAGAAATGATTGTTGGAACCAAGTCATTAACAAGTGTAGGGTCTTGAGAACGAACCAATTCCATTAATTTTAACACGTCAGTTTTTGTCATAATATCGTCAACGTGTTTTCTTGTAATTTCTTGCAAGTGAGTAATTACAACGTCTGTCGCATCAACTGCGGTAATAGCTTTTGTTGATTTTGCATCTTCTTCAGAAACCCAATATGCTTGAGTTTGGTAAGTAGGGTCAACACCAACAATAGCGTCTTCTGGAACCTCAGGTTTTACTGAATCCCATTGGTCAGCAATAACCATGTATTTTCCAGGATATACAAAACCAGTTGCAACGGTATTACCACGAATTGCAATCAAATATTCGTTAGCCTCTAAAGCTGACGAGTCCATAATTCTGATATTTGGCAAAATGTAACCTAATTCATCTGTTACACGTTGTCTTAATGCGGCAATCTTAGCCAATAATTGACCTTCTTGGTCAGGGTCAGCGATTACAAGCAAGCCAGCGCCTACTTGCAAGCTTAATACGTCAACACCCAATCTTTCGTACATTCTATTAGGGTTAACAAGGTCTTGCATGTTTTGACGAACGCTTTCCAATTGTCCCAATTGCGATTGTACGTCTGCATTAACAAGAACTGATAAACCTGCAAATATCAAACCAGTTGCGAATAAAATAAATGGCCACCAAGGTAAACCAGTAACTGGGCTTGATAGGGCAATCAAAATTAAGAAACCCGCAGCCAAGAATAGAGGGTTTGGTTTGCTTGTGATTTGAACAACCAAATCAGAACCCAAAGAATTTGCACCTGAAGCACGAGTCATAAAAATACCAGCTGCAATTGACATCAATAATGATGGCAATTGAGATGACAAACCATCACCGATAGTTAAGATTGTATATTTTGAAACAGCGTCTGCGATTTGCATTTGGTTCATCAAACAACCTACGCACAAACCACCAACAATGTTGATAATCGTAATAATCAAGCCCGCAATTGTATCCCCTTTTACGAACTTCATAGAACCATCCATAGAACCGAATAAGCTTGATTCACGTTGTAAATCTTCACGCTTTTTAACCGCTTCTTCTGGAGAAATCAAACCTGCGTTAAAGTCCGCGTCGATTGTCATTTGTTTACCAGGCATCGCATCTAACGCAAATCTGGCAGATACTTCGGCGATACGTTCAGCACCCTTTGTGATTACCATGAACTGTACAATTGTAATAATTAAGAAAATTACAACCCCTACAACCATGTTACCACCAGTTACGAAATGCCCGAACGCAGAAACAACTTCACCCGCATCACCTTTTGCCAAAATCAAACGGGTAGATGCGATTGACAAAATCAAACGGAACATCGTACCTAAAAGAATAATTGACGGAAACGCAGCCAATTCCAACGGCTTTTGAACATACAAGGCTATCATCATTAAGATAACCCCCAACGTGATATTCATACTGATTGAAAAGTTAATAACCCAATTAGGCATTTCCATTAACAGGATAAGTATTAGGACCAATACAAATCCGGCTAACGCAAATTCACTTATAGGTTGGCTTCCGCCTTGTTGTGGTGCTGCCATTACATACCTTTCAATGCTTCTCGTATAATATCAAGTTGCGTATCCAAAGATGCATCAACTATCCCATTATTCGTGTTTAAAATACATCCGCCTTCTTCAACAGTATCATCTGCCAAAACCGTAATTTTTGCATCAACACCCATTGAAGAAATATATTCAGGAAGTTCAGTTTTAACCAAATCAGCCTGTAGTGGATTTACTTTTACGGTTATTCTAGACTCCTCTTTTGAAATTGTTCGCATAACTTCAACGATAGAATCCAAAATAATTTGTGGATTTTGCTCCACTTCTTTTTTAATGATTTTTCTTGCAATATCAACACTGATTTCTAAAATATCAGGTGCGATATACTCAAAAACCTCTTTTTTAGCACTAACAAAATCAGCAATTTTAGCCCTTAGGGCACTAATATCAACTTCGGCTTGCTCAATACCTGCACGATAACCTTCTTTTGCAGCAGTTTCCTTGATTGTATCGGCTTCTTCTTGAGCTCTTGAAATCAAGTTTCTATCATCAATACGACGATATCCACGACGTCTGTCGCCTCTACGACGTTCCTGACGTTGCGAAAAATCAATGTTATCCAAGTCAAAAATATCAATTTTTTCTTCCGCTTCTTGCGCTACTGGCGCAGGTTGCGGTTGAATTGGATTGACATTTTGTTGAACAGGATTTGTATTTTCTGCCGACTTATTGTGCTTTTTTATAATCATGATTGATTATATTATACACTATATTCAATATGTTGGGCAATAATATTTGAAATTTTTGGTGGAAGTTCATACAATTCGTCTTGCAAAGCGCTTGATACAAATTTTTTAACATTTAATCTTTCGTTCTTCAACATAACCTCAACGCGCTCTCTTGTAGAATTGCCTAGAGCCTTTTTAATTCTAAAGATAAGTTGATTTGGACTTGTAGAATTTTTGCTTGGCAAGTTTGTTTTAATTTCCTTCAAGCACTGAATTGCCGTATTTGCATCAACACGTTGGTTCAAATCAGGCATTTGCATATATTGGATAACCAATTGAGCATCTTGCGGATTAAATTTATTCAAAATTGAGGCTACTTTATCTTGCGATAAGGTTCTTAACAACAATGCCAAAGACGCCAATTTAAACGCTTTTTTATTATCAACCCCACCTTGTGGCATTTGAGAATATTGTTCAGGTTGTTGAGCTTGTTGCATAGCCTCTTGTTCAGCTTGCGCTTGTCTTTCAATCTCTCTTTGCGCCTCAACCTCTTCAACAAGTTGGTTTAAGTTATTTTGTTTTTCTGCTTGTTCTTTTAATTCTTCATCAATAATCCCGCGTTGTTGAAGTTCATCTAAAGCCGCTTCGTAAGCTTTGATTACGTGGTGCTCAATCAATTCCAAAATTTGGTCTTGCGGAAGCCCTTGCATAATTGTTTGTTTACCAATATCAAATATTGTAAACGCAATTTTTTGCATAACTCCGTCCCAATATTCAGGCTGAATACCAGAACGAATTAAGTCAACGGATTTGTGGAACGACCATTCTGCAATAATTTGAGTTAACAAAATTGCCTGTTCAGCATTAAACCCTGCTTCTGCATCGTTTGAAATCGCTTCACCAGCTAATTTTGAAAAATTTAAAAGAGTTTTTGTAACATATTCTTTTTGAAAATCGTCAAACTCTTGAGGAACAAGCTCTCCTGCTTGACCTGCTAAATCGTTTGCAAATTGGTTATAATCAAATCCTTCTATTGGCATTTATTTCGAATTCCGTTTCTTTAATTTTGTCATACCGCACTTGTTGCGGTATCTTTATCAAATCAATATAAAATCAACTACGACTCAATCCAGCTCTTAATTTTTTCTCCTGTTTCATTTGGGTCAAGAGAGTCAACATCTGAGCGAATTGCTGCAAGTGCTTCGTCAATTACTTGTGAAGGAATTTGTGGAACATATTCTCTTTGTTGTTGTTCAATTAATCCTTGTTGTAATTGAGTTTGACGTTCAATTAATTCTGCAGCTTTTGCGTTCATATCTCTTAATTGAGCATCTTGTTCACTTGCGATATTTCTTAATTGTTGCATTTCTTGTTGTTGAGCCAATTGGCTAGCTTTGATTTTACCTGATACAACTACGTATCCACCAGTTAAGCAAACGCCAACCATTGCTAATACTAGCCACCAAGGGTTACCTGATTCTTGAGGAGTTGGTAAAGTTTCGCCCTTGTCTGTTGCCAAGTATGGTTCAATTGATTCAGATAATGCGATTGTTACATTTTCAGGGTTAACTTTTGGACTTGCAGCTCTTGCAATTAATTCTTTTAACTCTTCAACTGTTGTATCAGAAGGTAAAGCATTCTTTTCCAAGGTTACTGCAACTGAAATTTCTTCAATTACACCTGGTTTCATGTATTCATTAATTTGAGTTTTGCTTACGCCATATTGAGTTTCTCTAGCACGTCTTGAGTAGTTTCTGTTTTGTGCAGATGCGCTTGCTTGGTTTGCAGAACCTGGAGCAACTAAACCGTTTGGAAGATATACGCTAACTGCATTTGCAGTACCTGAACCTCTGCTATTATCAACTGATTCATCACCCAAACCTTCAACGAAAGTTTGCTCTGAAACAGATGCTTTTTGTTTTGGGTCATAAATTATGCTTGATTTTTCTACTGGAGATTGTTTCAAAGATGTGCTTACTGTTACAACAAAGTTGCCTTTACCAATTAATCTGTCTAATTGTGCATTAACTTTTTGTTGCATGTATTTATCATTTTCTTCAACCTTTTGAAGCATTTCATCTTCAGCACCGATAATACTTGAATAAACGTTTCCGCTTGTATCTGTGATTGAAATATTATCAGCAGTTAAGCCTGCAACACTACCTAATAATAGGTTAGTAATTGCTTTAATTTTTAAAGGTGGTAATTTTTCACCAGAAATTTTTGTTGTTAATTGAACTGTTGCAGTAACAGGTTTTTGCATTGATGAGAACATTGTTTGTTCAGGAATTGAAATGAATACAGATGCATTATCAATGCCGTCCATTTTTCTAATCAATCTTGCTAATTCACCATTGATTGCTCTTGCTAAACGAATTCTTTTATCATCTTTTGTTGAAGTGAAATCACCTTTGTCAAAGATTTCCAAACCAACGTTTTGATCCATTAAACCACTTTTAACGATTTCTAAAAGTGCTGCGTCACGTTGACTTTGGTTATAAGTACCTTTTTTCAATACGATTGAAGATTTTGTACCGTCCAAACTTCTTGATGCAGTAATACCGATTTTTGCAAGTAAAGCTTGGATTTCAATAGCTTTACCGATATTATCAGTAGTCAACAAGGTCAAATCTTCTTGAATTGGCTTTTCGCTTACAAGCTTTGCTTTTTCTGCTGAAGTTGCACCGTTGCCAGCACTGATTATTACAACCATTACTACGATTGCTAAAACAACTACTATTGCGCCAATAATTCCGTATAATAAAGGCTTATTTTCTAATATTTGTTTAAAATCCATATTCTCCCTGCACAGTCTTTAATTATAATTATATAATCTTATTGTACTTCAATTTTATACTTGAATTTGTACAATTTTATCATACGCTTGGATGACTTTTGAAACGGCATTTGTTGCAACTGTCAAAGTTACCTCAGCTTGTGACATTGCAATCATAACATCGTGAACATCAACTTCACCAGTTCCGCTTGCTGCTTTTGCTAACAAATCATCTGGCTTGTTCATTGTTTCATTAATGTTTGAAACCATGTTGCACATAGTATCCTTAAAGCTCATTGTATTCTCTGTTTCAGCTACATTTGAAACACGACCATAAGCCATTCCAGTTCTTGAAATTGGTGATGAAAATTGGCTACTAAAATTAACTTGTGGATTAAATCCGTTCATAATACACCTCGCTTTTATTTATTCTTAATCTTTTCTTCGTCCTTTAGCTTTCTTTTTTGAGTAAATTCTTAAAATATCCTTCATTTTAATTAGAAAATTTTTATAAAATCCTAATTCCGATTTACTTTCTTCTTAATGATTTGTTATAAAATATCAACATGGCAATTCACAAAACTTAATCTTTTATTTAAAATATATTTATGGACAAAAAACCTGAAAAAATTAAAGAAATGTTCGACAAAATCGCCAAAATCTACGATTTTAACAACTTTTGGATGTCTTTAGGTCAACATAACAGAATAAAAAAAGACGCGATAAAATACCTAAAAACAACTGGCAAAATTCTTGATTTATGCACAGGAACAGGCGATGTAGCAGGATTTTTAAACAAAAAACCTCAAAATGAAGTCGTTGGGTTAGATTTTTCAAAAAATATGCTCGAAATTGCTAGAAAAAAGCACCCCGATATTGAGTTCATAGAAGGCGATTGTACGAATCTACCCTTTGAGGATAACTCTTTTGACGCAATTACAATAAGTTTTGGCTTAAGAAACATAGAAAATTACGATAAAGCGCTTGATGAAATTTATCGAGTTTTAAAGCCTAATGGCGCTTTTCTGCATTTAGACTTTGGCAAAAAGAATTTTCTTGGAGATATTTTATTTGATTTTATCGTGCCAAAATTAGTAAAACTTTTCTACAAAAACCAGTTACCATACGAATATTTGGTAACTTCAAAAAAACTATTTTTTGACGAAAAACAACTTGTAGAATTATTTGAACGACACAAATTAAGCGTAAAAGAAATCCACTACTTCATTTTTGGCGGAGCAAGTTGCCAAATTTGCACTAAAAACTAGACATCAGGCTCTAAGTGTATTGTAACGTCAGTATTTCCAAGGGTTTCATCTAATCGACGTTCTATTTTATTACAGAAATTATGTCCCTCAAGTAGCGACATATCTTTGTTTGCAACAATTGTAAGAACAATATTTTTCTTTATTCCAGAACGACGAGTTCTCAAATTCTTCAATAAAATAAGTTTGTCGTCACCTAAAAACTCGTTTACAACATTTTTAATTTTCACAATATCTTCATCGTTTAAGGATTTATCAACAAGATTGTTTTTTGTTTCATTACAAATTTTTGCGCCTGCAATAAAAATAATTACCGCAACAACTAGCGCAATTACTGGGTCAAGAATTTGCAAATTTGTTATTTTAATTAGAACCAAGCCTAAACAAACGCCCGCAGAAGAAATTACGTCTGTTCTTAAGTGTTCTGCATCGGCAAAAATGGCTAAAGATTGTGTTTTTTTAGCAATATAGAACAAATATGCACTAACAAAAATATTCACAACTGCTGAAAACGCCATTACATAAATGCCCAAATCAACACTTAGGAAAATCTCATGGGGTGTAATAATCTTCATTACTGCTTCATAAGCAATATAAAGCGAAGCCAAAATAATTAAACCACCCTCAATTAAGCCAGACAAATCTTCATATTTACCATGCCCGAAGGAGTGGTCGCTATCCGCAGGTTGAGAGGATTTTCGAACAGAAATAAAGGCGATAAACGAAGCTAATAAATCAGAAAACGAATGTATTGCCTCTGAAATAATACTTATACTGCCTGAAACAAAGCCCGCAATTATTTTCACTGCAATCAACACGGAATTTGAAACCATAGAAATTCCAGTGGCGATTTGTTTATTTTTTATATCTTTTATGTTCATACTAATCACTTGTATAATCGCAAATTGAGCCTTCGTGCGGTTCTTCTTTGTCGTAAACATTGCTCAATTTTGATTGTTTTTGCGTTGTTTTCAATTTCATAGCAACATCTTGTTTCAAATTTTGAAGTTTCTCCAAAACTTCGCCTTCTTGAGCCAAGATTTTTTCGTTAATTGAATTTATTGCCTCTTTTTCTTCTTCAGATAAAGTAAGTTGTTTTTTCAAAAAAGCGACCTTATCGACCAACTGCGATTTATGCCCCTCTCTTGATATAGCTTCGTCGTAGTTTTCTTTTTCAATAAGGTTTTTGACCTCAGTTGAGGTTGCAAAAATTTGGTTATATAACACTAGAAGTTGTTCAAATTGTTTTGACATAATTAACCTTCGTAATCTGCGCTTCCTGAACTTGCGCTTGCTGCAAGAGCTCTTTGGCTATTTGCAATAGCAATTGCTTGTTTCCAAGTTGCACGCAAATCAATCAAATGTCTTAAAACTTCATCAATTTTTGATTCATCTTTTTTCAAATTAGCTTGAACTAAAG
>CAVCIX010000021.1:20127-22623 GCA_963602505.1 Anaerovoracaceae bacterium
GAACTAAAGTGTCATAAAAATATTGATATAAGGCTTTTATTCTAATGGCAAAATCACCACCATTTTCTTCATCAACAGTATTAATAAATTCCTCAATAATTTTTTCACACCCAATAATATTGTTGTGAATTTCTGGAATATTTTTTTGCTCCATAGCTATTTTTGCTTTATTTAAAAACTGAATAGCCCCGTCATATAAAAGAATTAAAATCTTTTCAGGTGAAGCCGTTTCAACTTCATTTTTTTGATACTGTTTTAAATATGGGTTCATGCCAATTTCACCTTTTAAATTTTTCTATTTACTAATACACCTGAATTATAATCTAACTTGTTAATCATTTCAACAAACTCTTGAGTTTGTATTGATTCAACCGTCTTTTTTGTAACTTTATTAAACAATTCAACTTTTTCTGTCTTATTGTTATAGCGAACAACAATGTTTTCTGGGTCTTTGATTACTGGAGGTCTGTAACCCACAGAATTTTTAGGTTCTATCAAATCCCCTGTTGAATTTTCTTCTGACTCGTCTTTTTTGTCTTCTTCTTTTTCTTCCTCGTCGTCAGATTGTTTAAATCCATCTTCAAAATATTGATTTTTATGTTCTTTTTCTTCGTCGTTGTTAATCTTTTTATTTAGCGCTCTGTCGATTTTACCGACAACTTTTTCATTACCAGTTTGAGCCACATGCTCAGCATTTGCAGCAGCTTGCGCGGAAGTAACTTCCTTTGGTAAACCTAAACTAGCTATTGAAAATCCATCTACGCTCATTTTGTTAACTCTTACTTACATAATTTTTTGAATTTGCATTTATTTATATTATAATATATAATAGTAAAAAGAAAATACTGAATGGAGAGTATTTATTTTGAAAAAAAATCTTTTAAACAACTTCATAGAAAAATTAAAAGCTTTTCCTTTATGGGTTAAGCAAGTAATTTTCTTGTATTTGTACCAAGATTTAAAAGCTCAAATTTCAGATGATTTTATCAATAGAGAAGAACAAGATATGTTATATTTGTTCGTACCTGAACTTTCTTATATTGGTAAAACAGAAATGGAAGAGCGCGCAAAGGGTTTTGAACCAAATCTTTATAACTTTTTAGAATGCACAGACGAAGGCATGTCTATTATGGAGGTTGCACTTAACAATTTCTGGACATTAGAAGAAGTTTGTAAATGTTTCATGACTGCGGTTGATGCAGATTTAATCAAAGCTCCTATCCCAGTAAAAATCATTGCTATGGCAGGTTTTATGTCAGGTAGATTTAGAACTGGTGAATATTTCAAACGTGTTGGTAAAATTAATGTTGACCAACTTGAAATGACAATTAGAAAACAAAAAGAATTGACAGAACAAGGCGTAAAATCTAAAATTGCGCAAGTTATGATTGATTTAGGTTATATTACAGAAAAAGATACCGCATCTTTGATTACAATAAAAGACGAAGCTAAAAAGAGATTTATTCTTGATTCTTCAATTATTCCAGAAGGTGTTACTGCAAACGATAGCAAATATTTGGCTCAAATCGATGAATTAAAGAAACAAAACTTAATCTTAAAAGCTAAATTGACTAAGTTGTTATCAATGTTTAAGAAAAAATAATGTATAGAGATAATTATTTACCGCAAAGACTAGTAAAACATTTTAGAGGTGAACTTACAGAACAAGAACATCTTGGTTTTGTTTTAACTTCTGACTTTGAGTTTGGAGATTCTTTTGGATATCCGTTTTATTTGCGTTCTTGCGCAAAACCTTTGCAAGCGTCTTTAATTATTGATTACGACTTAGATTTTACTCTTGAAGAAATCGCTATTTGTTGCGCATCTCACGCAGGTGAAAAATGCCACGTAGAACTTGCAAAAAGATTATTAAACAAAATCGGACTTGACGAAAGCAAGTTAAAATGTGGGTTGCACAAACCTATTTCTCAAACTGCAAAAGAAGAATTAATAAGAACAGGCGAAAAAGAAACCGTTTTCCATAACAACTGCGTAGGCAAACATATTATGATGTTAGCTTTGTGCTTGAAAAACGGTTGGGACATTGAAAACTACGACGATATCGAACATCCCGTTCAACAAGCGATTAAAAATCGTATTTACGACCTTTGCGAAATTGATGAAGATTACCCAATTGCGAAGGACGGATGCGGCGTTCCGATTTTTTCAATGCCGTTAAAAAATATGTTGAGAGGGTACTTGAACCTATTCACCTCTGAAAAATATCAAAAAATAACTCAAGCCTTCCGTCAATATCCATATATTATTGGGGGCGAAAACAGATTAGATACAAAAATCATGCAACATTCAGACAACCTTGTTGCAAAAGTTGGAGCTTGTGGGCTTTGCATAGTTGTAGATTTAGAATTTGCAGACGGACTTGTTGTAAAAGTTCTAGATAGTGATATGCAAGCACGCGAGGTTGCAACTTTAAGCATGCTAAAGAAAATGTCTTGGGCAAATATTCCGTTTGATACAGACATCAAAACCCTACAC
>CAVCIX010000021.1:22633-23457 GCA_963602505.1 Anaerovoracaceae bacterium
ACCCTACACGGTGAAGTAGTAGGGTTGATGAAATTTATTGCAGTATAATTTATTTACAACTTGTTTTTGTATCCCAATTTAATTCGTCAGGGCATTTTAGGTAATCCATATTGCCGTTTCTGACTATCCAAGCGGTAGCATAACTTCCAGCATAACCTCCTTGATAATATTTACCTTCATAGAAGTTATTTCCGTCAAAGTATGGATATGAAGGAGCTAATTGATTTGAAGGTATCGCATCTTGATCTGTCTTCAAACAAAAATCAAAAATATCATTTCCATATTGATTTTTACCTTTGTTTGGTCCATCAATATCCGCTCTAATTCTTAAATAATCATCAACAACGTCAAATCGAACAGATGCTCCATCAGCTAAAATAACTCTGTATCCATAATCATCATAACTTCCCTCAAGTTCAGTTCCATCCAATTCTGTAGGGATTGAAGAAGAAAAGCAACCTCTTTCATCTTCTCCACAGTTTTTTGAAACCTTCATAAATTCTAATATACGTTCAGCACCACGTTTTTCAATTGCATTCCAATCGCTTAAGTCATTGAACCATTCGTCATACGGTCCATATACCGCAGTGGCTCTACCATAAGCATCTTCAAGGTTTGCATATACTTTCTTAACCTTTGCGACTTTTTCTCTATCACCTGTTGATTGGTTTAAGTTCGGAATAGTTAACGCCGCAACCACGCCAATAATGCCCATTACTACAAGGGTTTCAGCAAGGGTGAAAGCAATTGTTTTCTTCAAATATGTCATGCTGAAGCGTTTAACAAACAAAGATTTAATAAAATCAACTATGTTCAGCATCTCA
>CAVCIX010000022.1:0-6611 GCA_963602505.1 Anaerovoracaceae bacterium
ATCACAAGCTGAATTCACTGCTGGAACAAAATCGAGTTGTTCATAAATTGAATATGGGTTTGATTTTCTGAAATCTAATTCGCAACCACTTGCTCGCAAATTTGGTCCAGTAATTGAGTATTTTAGGGCAGTTTGCTTAGTTAAAATCCCTTTATTTTTAGTTCTATCAACAAAAATCGGATTTTTTGTAATAATTTTTTCGTAATCATCTATTTTCTTTGAAAATTTGTCCAAAAAGTCAGAAATTTCATTCAATAAATTTTCGTCAATATCAGTTCTTACTCCGCCAAAAGTGAAGTAATTATACATCATTCTTTGACCAGTTAATTTTTCAAAAATCGATAAAATTTCATCACGCTCTCTAAAGCAGTAAAAGATTGGAGAAGATGCGCCTAAATCCAATAAAAATGTACCTAACCAAAGCAAATGCGAAGCAATTCTATTCAACTCCATGCATAGAACTCTGATATATTCGGCTTTTTCAGACACATTTACACCTAAAAGATTTTCAACGGCAGAACAATATGCGTAAGATGTGAAAAATCCGCCTAAATAGTCAACTCTATCAACCATAGGCAAATATTGCAAATAAGTTCTACTTTCTGCAAGTTTTTCTAAACCTCTATGCAAATAACCCACATCAGGAGTTAAAGAAACAACGTTTTCGCCGTCTAATTCACAAGTCAAATGCAAAACGCCGTGTGTTGAAGGATGTTGTGGACCAACATTAATTTTTAATAAATTAGTCATTCCAAACCAACCTTTCATCTTTTTGCTCATAAGATTTCAACAATGGATGACCTATCCATGAATTAGGCAAAAATAGACGTTTTAACTCGATATTGCCATCAAAATTAACGCCAAATAAATCATAAATTTCACATTCATCAAAATATGCCGAAGAATAAACATCAACAACACTTGGAGCTACAAAATCCTTAGTTATATAAGATACTTCTAGTGGTTCCTTGCTATTTAGAGAATAAAGTTGATAGATAAGTTCAATATTTTCGCCTAAATCCACTGCAACAATTGAAGTTAGCATTGCATAATCGAATTCAGGAGTTTCTTTTAAATATTTAAGCACATCAACAAGCCTGCTTGAAACACAGATTTTATTTTCTTTTACTGAAACATCATCAAATCTTTGAGTTAACATTGAAATATCAATCATCTACATCGACCCCCAAGTATGAAATTTGAATATCTTCAGGCGAAAGAAGTCCAGCATTTTCAACTAGTTTAGAACAGTGATTTTCAACAAATTCTTCACGTTTTAAAACTGTTTCTCTCTTAATATTTTTTTGCAATTTCATAACTGCATCAACCAACGCCTCAGGTTTAGGCGGACACATAGGTAAATAAATATCCACAGGGATAATTTTGTCTATACCTTTTACAACAGAATAAGAGTCTGAAGCAAACATTCCACCACCGCAAGCGCAAGCGCCCATTGCAATTACATATTTAGGTTCAGGCATTTGGTTATATAACTTCAATAACACTGGCGCCATTTTGTGAGTAATTGTTCCTGCGCAAATCAATAAATCTGCTTGTCTTGGGGTTGCTCTAAAAACTTCAGAACCAAATCTTGCCAAATCGCACTTACTCATTGTTGCATGCATCATTTCAATACCACAACATGAAGTTGCAAAAGTCAAAGGCCATAATGAATTTGCTCGTCCCCAGTTTAAGATATAATCAACGCTTGATATAATGATATTCACTATTGCCACCTCAAAATGCGTTTATAAATAGCAAAAATAAGTACAAATAAAAGTATTAACACGAAAAATATCATTGTTAGCAAGACTGATAACGAACATTCTGTTAAAATTAACGCAAATGGGAATAAAAATATTAACGAGGCATCAAATATTAAGAACATGACTGCATAATTTATAAATTTTACGTCGTACTGTAAAGTCACATCACCAAACAATTTGACACCACATTCGTAAGTTGATTTATCAACATTGTCTGAACGATAAGCGCAGATAAATGCGGTCAAAACGCCCGCTATAACAAACGCTGTGCCTAAAAAGATAAATGCTAATAAAAAAAATAAATCGTTCAAAATGTTACTCCCTGTTACATATTATGATAACTTAAAATTTATTGATATAATAGTAAATGTTGTAAATTATTAAGTAAATTTTATGAAAAAATTAACAAAAATATTATTGCTCACTTGTCTAATATTATTTGCAGGGAAGGTACTTGCTCTTGAAGGTCGTATCGAATACGATTCGGTTAATATTGACTACACTATTCTTAAAGAGGGCGAATACCTAAGAAAAGGCGATGAATATTTGTTTAAAGCTGAATATGCATCAAAAACTGAAATTCAGAAGGAGCATAACTACCGAGAAGCACTTGGCTACTATGTAACAGTGACAAAAATTAATCCAGAATCTTATAACACTTACGGAAAAATAGGATACATCTACGGCAAAAAGCATAAATATACTCTTGCGCGTTCATACTTCAATCAAGGGCTAAACATGGACCCGAAAAATTCCTTCAATCACTTCTTTTTTGCGGGATATTTTTTCGACAATCTTGATTTGAACAAAGCTTTAAAACACTACAAGTTAGCAGAAAAATATAATTATGCAGATAAATATTCTCTGTACTATAATATAGGGGAAACAAATGAAAAATTAGGTGATTTAGTTAAAGCAAGCCAATACTACAAAAAGGCATACTCGCTTAAACCGTCAAAACCATTACTTGCTCACATTCAAGCAATTGATGCTCAAAGATATGAAAAATCGCCATATTATTATCGTAAGAAACCATATTTTTATAATGATTAAAGGGTGAAAAATGAGGAGATTTCTAACAACATTTTTAATAGCATTTACAATAATAGCTTCAAACTTAAGCGCAATCGCAAGCTCTGCGTTTAGGTCGGTTGAACTTGGTCCACACGAGCAAGTTTTTGAAAAATCGACATACAAAATTAATGCAATAGACCCAACTGTATCAAACAACTGGTCTGCAAGCCTTTACCCTGGGCTAAGAGGCGCAAACCAACTTGTTGTATATACGCAATCGTTCGGGAATTCTACTGGCACAAATGAATTTGGCGCAGAAGCAATCGTTGAAGGAAATATTGTAACCTCATTAAGCGGTGCAGATTCAATCATACCTTCAAACGGGCTAGTAATAAGCGCTCATGGACGTGCTAAAACTTGGTTAAACAAAAATATTCATATTGGTACAAAAGTATTTATTGATACCAATAATCAGACAATAACTGCAATAACAACTTCTGATAGCTACATTTTTGCGGCAAAAGAAAAAATTGAAGAAGCTACAGTTATGATGAATTATTATCAAAAAAATACACTAACATACAATAGCCGTCCTACTAGAGAACTTATTAACAATGCTAAACACTACTTAAGACGTGCTCAAAGACACTCAGTTAACACAAAAGATTACGCAATAAAAGCAATGGAATATGCAAATCAAGCACTGGCGACTGCAATTCCATACAAATCAAACGAACTTAAAGGTATTTGGATTAGACCTACAAGCACTACTCAAGCTGGCATTATTGCGACTTTAGACCGCCTAAAAACGGCAGGAATTAACAATGTTTTCTTGGAAACATACTTCCACGGCAGAACTATTTTCCCTAGCCAAACTATGGAGAAATACGGATTTATGGTTCAAAACCCTAATTTTGAAGGAATTGACCCATTAAAAATCTGGATTACTGAAGCACATAAAAGAGGCATAAAAATTCACATTTGGTTTGAATCCTTCTATGTTGGAAACAAACCACAAGTCGATAAGAATATTCTTGCGATAAACCCTGATTGGTCAAATGTTAACCTAAGAGGTCTTGATGCGCCATTACCTGTTGCGTCAAGTTCAGAACACAATGGTTACTTCTTAGACCCTGCAAACCCAGCAGTACAAACATTTTTAACTGAATTAATTACAGAAATTATTAAAACATATAACCCTGACGGTATAAATTTGGATTATATCAGATATCCACAATCTGTTCGAGCAAAATATATGAACTATGCAGCCAGCAACTGGGGGTATACAAAATATGCGCGTGAAGAATTCAAGCTCATCTACGGTGAAGACCCTGCAAACTTGATGTATAGCTCAAAATTATGGATTGAATGGGATAAATACAGACAAGATAAAATTACGCTTTTTGTTGAAGCCGTATCAAAAATTTGTCGCCAAAACAAGGTTGCCATTACCGCAGTTGTTTTCCCTGATAAAATTGGGGCTCTTGAAACAAAACAACAAGATTGGTCAACTTGGTCTGACAACAATTACATTGACGCCTTCACACCTCTATTTTTAACTTGTGATGCAAAGACAATAAAATCGATGATATACAACATGTTAAAAGAAATGTCGCCTAGAACTAAGCTATATGCAGGTTTGTTCGTAACTTTCATGGGCGGTTCTGAAGAAGACCTTTTAAGACAAATTCACGAAACTAGAAAATTAAATCTAGGCGGAGTTATTCTATTTGATTTTGCTCACTTGCAAGAAAAATATGTTAAAACTCTTTCAACAAGCGTATTTTCAAGCACATCTTGTTCAAATATGCAAATTAAAAGTACAAACAAAGGATGTAAATATGACCGACAACGATAAAAAAGAGCCTAAGCAATTTTTAGGAATAATGTTTGATTGTTGTGGCGTATATGGTAGAATATACCAAAACAAAGAAGGTACCGCATACGTCGGAAGATGCCCTAGATGTATGCGTCCAATAAAAATTAAAATCGGAGAAGGGGGCGTCGGACAAAGATTTTTTAGAGGACAATAACTATGACAACATTAGAAAATTTAAGACAAAACGAAGAATTAATCGACATTTTTTACAATTTAACAAGTATTCCTTCACCATCTCTACACGAAGAAAAAGTCGTTGAGTGGGTTAGAGGCTATTGTGAAAAAGAAGGTTTGCACTTTGAAACTGATTCTTACAACAATGTAATTATCAAATTACCTGCAACAGACCCTTCAAAGCCACTAATGGCACTATCTTCACACATGGACGTAGTTGGAGATGATTCTCCTGTTACACCAATACTTGAAGGTGATTTTATTCACGCAAACAACAGAACTCTTGGTGGAGACGATAAATTCGGCATGTCATCTGCTTTAAAATTGCTTAAAGATATCAAAAATTCTGACGTAAAACACGGTGGACTTGAAGTAGTTTTCACTCGTGACGAAGAAAATGGCATGAGTGGTATTCATAATTTTGATTTTAACAAATTAAACTCAAAATATGTAATCGTCTGTGATGCTGACGAATTTGGGGTTCTACAAGTTTCAGGCGCAAGCTATTGCAATGGACACGTTGAAATTTCTTGCAAAGGCGGTCACTCAGGTATTGAAATTGCAGACAAAACAAAACCAAACGCAGCTAAATTAATGGCAGAACTTTGCAATAACATTCCTCAAGGAGTTTACTACGAGGACGAAACAGGCGTTGTAACTTCAATCAACTTAGGCGGAATTAAAGCTGGCGACATTAAAGTTACAAACGTTCTAAATCCTTACGCAGAAGCTACTTATTCAATTAGAAGTGCTGATTTAAGCAAAGAAAATGAATTAATCGCTAAAATTCAAGATATAATCGCAGAATTTAACAAAAAATACGACGGAATTGCAAAAGCAGTAGGTACCTTTAAACAAAAAATGCCTGCCTTTGAAAAATCAAACGACACATACATTCCAGAAGTATTTGAAAAAGCAGCAAAAAAATTAGGCGTAAAATACGCAATCAATTCATTCCACGCTGGCGCTGAAACTCATATTTATTGTCAACACAAAAACGCTAAAGGGGAAACCTTCATTCCTTTCTTAATGGGGCTTGCTGACTTATACAATATGCACTCAGCGGATGAAAAAATCGATTACAAAAGCTTCCTAAAAGGATACGAATTACTTAAGACATTTTTCTTCGAGTTCAACAAATAAATCAACAACTTGATTATGAATATTTTCGATTGAATCAACAGAGTTAATAACCTTAACTCTGTTTGGTTCTTTTTGGGCTATTTTTAAATAACCTTGACGAACTCTTTCAAAAAATTCTTTACCTGCTGATTCCATTCTGTCTTTTTCTTTTCCAACTCTTGCCATTGAGGTTTCAACATCAATATCAAAAACGATTGTCAAATCAGGTTTTAAACCACTTGTTGCAATATTATTCAACATATCAATTTTATCAACATCTAATTGACGTCCATAGCCTTGATAAGCAAGCGAAGAATCAGTGTGTCTGTCACTAATTACGATTTTTCCTTGTTCAATATTTTTACGGACAATAATATCAACATTTTGAGCTCTATCAGCTAAAAACAAAAAAGACTCGCAAACAGATGAAATTTCGCCATCGTAATCAAGCAATAATGAACGAATTTTTTCGCCCAAACCTTTGCATCCAGGTTCACGCGTCAATACAACGTCATACCCTTTATTTTTAAGGTATTCTGTAAGTAATTTAATTTGAGTAGTTTTACCGCAACCGTCTGCGCCTTCAAATGTAATAAACAAGCCTTTTTTCATGTTAATATCCTTAATTTAATTATTAAAAAAGGCGTGGCTTGCGC
>CAVCIX010000022.1:6621-23275 GCA_963602505.1 Anaerovoracaceae bacterium
ACGCCTAAAAGATTTTATCAACTATGCGCCAACATAATCTTTAACTTCAGCAGCTAAAGTTTTAGCATCTAATTTGATACCAGGACCCATTGTTGTTGATAAGTAAGCTGATTTAATGTAAGTACCTTTTGCAGAAGCTGGTTTAGCTTTGATAATAGCTTCAGCTAATGTTGCATAGTTTTTCATTAAATCATCTACGCTGAATTGAACTTTACCGATAGGGCAGTGAATCATACCTTGTTTATCAGCACGGAATTCAACTTTACCAGCTTTAGCATCTTTAACTGCTTTGCCTACTTCTAAAGTAACTGTACCAGTTTTAGGGTTTGGCATTAAGCCTTTTGGACCTAATACACGACCTAATTTACCAAGCATACCCATACAATCTGGAGTAGCGATTAAAGTATCAAATTCAAACCAACCTTTGTCGATTTTATCAATGATATCTTCTGTACCAGCGAAGTCAGCACCTGCTGCTAAAGCTTCGTCAACTTTGTTACCTTTTGCAATAACGCAAACTCTAACAGTTTTACCTAAACCTGCAGGTAATACAGTTGTTGAACGAATTTGTTGGTCAGCGTGTTTTACTTCAATACCTAATCTCATGTGGCATTCTACTGTTTCGTTGAACTTAGAAACTGCTTCTGAGATTTCTTTCAATTTTTTTAATGCTTCAAGACCTGTTGATGGTTGTTCAAAACCTTCTAACAACTCTTGCATTTTTTGTTGTTTTTTTGTTAATTTTGACATAATTTTTTCCTTTCGTGGTAGTAACGGACTTGCGTCCTTCCATACTTAAACTGTATTGCTACTGTTTAACAGTAACACCCATAGCTCTGCAAGAACCTTTAATCATTTCTACAGCAGCTTCCATTGTTGTTGCGTTCAAATCTTCCATTTTGATTTTTGCGATTTCTTCAAGTTGTTCTTGAGTAATTTCAGCAACTTTTGTTTTGTTAGGTGTAGCTGATCCTTTAGGAATGTTTAAAATTTTCTTAATTAGAACAGGAGCTGGAGGTGATTTTGTCACGAATGAGAAACTTCTGTCTTCATAAACATCAATAACTACCGGAATAATGTATCCTGCTTGAGATTCAGTTTTTGCATTGAATTGTTTGCAGAAATCCATGATGTTTACACCGTGTTGACCTAATGCTGGACCAACTGGAGGTGATGGATTTGCTTTTCCGGCTTCAATTTGAAGTTTGATTTTTCCTACTACTTTTTTTGCCATGTTTTGTCCTTTCTGTGGTAATAGCGGGATACCCCTTCCACAATTTACTTAGTTTAAGCTTTCGCTTTATTATAATTTTTGAATTTGCTTGTATTCTAATTCTACTGGAGTTTCACGACCAAAGATTGATACGTTTGCTCTCAATTTAGCCTTATCAGGATATACTTCTGTGATATCACCAACGAAGTCAGCAAATGGTCCAGAAATAATTTTAACCTTGTCACCTGCTTTAACATCAAGTTCAATTCTTTGAGGAGCGTCAGCAGTTGCTCTACCAAGAACTTTTTTGATTTCGCTATCTCTTGCAGGAATAGGTTTTTTAGCAGAGCCAACGAAACGAGTAACACCTGCGGTATGTCTTACTACATACCAGCTATCTTCGTCCATAATCATTTCTACTAAAACGTATCCTGGGAATACTTTTTCGTCTTTTTCTGTTTTCTTACCAGCTTTTACTTGAGTAATTGTTTTTTGAGGGACTTCAACTCTGAAGATTTTTTCACCCATGTTCATATACTCAATACGTTTTTCTAAGTTTACTTTAACCTTGTTTTCGTATCCTGAATATGTGTTCACGATATACCAACGTTTTTCAGGAGCTTTTGCTGGTTTAATATTTTCAACTTCTTTTTCTTCAACTGGAGTTTCAGAAGTTTCTTCTTTTACTTTTTTAGTACGTGGTTTAGATGCTTTTTTAGTTGCTTCTTTCTTTTCTTTTTTAGCTTTTGAAGGAACACCTTCGCCAACTACTAAGTCGCCAACTAAATCTCTGCTAGCTTTTAGAACTTCAGCACCTTCGTCCATAAATAATTCTTTGTCTTTTTCTGCCATTGTTTTTATTCTTCCTTAACTATTTGGGATTAGCCCTAAAACTGATTTAAAAATAATGTCCATCAAATACACTGCAACAGTAAAAAACGCAACAATACCGATTACAAAAATTGTTTCTGCGATAACTTGTTGCTTTTCAGGCCAATTGATTTTACCCCATTCGGCGCGAACACCTTTGAAGTATGTAACCATTGCTTGTATCATTTCATTATTCATTTATTTTTCCTTTTTTATATAACTCGCGCCCTGAAGGACTCGAACCCTCGACATCCGGTTTTGGAGACCGACGTTCTACCAACTGAACTAAAGGCGCTCATTATATTTAATTGTCTTTTCGACCTTTTTTCAGTTGGTAGAACTTAATCTAACTTACGTGTGGCAAGCCACACTAGGCAACTGAACTAAAGGTATTCATAATATTTAATTGTTTTTCGCCCCTTTTCAATTGGTAGAACTTAATCTAACTTATGTGTGGCAAGCCACACTGGGCAACTGAACTAAAGGCGCAACAGTTATAATAAGTAATATTTTTTAACTAACTATTTTGTTTCTTTATGAGAAGTGTGTTTTTGGCATCTTGGACAATATTTGTTCAATTCCATTCTTTCTTTGCTTGTTTTTTTGTTTTTTACTGTTGTGTAGTTTCTTTCTTTACATTCTTCACAAGCTAAAACTACCATTTTGTCAACTCTACCTTTAATGCCCATTTTTATTTCCTTTTCTAATAAAATGTTACCTATTAAAATAGAATGTGTTTCTCAAAATCACATTCTATCCTAAATCTATATTTTAATTTTATAACAAACAAAATAAATTGCAAACAAATTGTTACGTTATATTATTCATTTCTATCAGCTTCTTCGAAGTCAACTTTTTGAGCATCAACCCAAGTCATCATCAATTCTTCTCTTACTCCTGATTTATTCAACCATTTTGGAATATATTTTGTATCAGCACCCAAAGAGCCTGACAACAAGGTTCCATCTTCAATCAAAAAGCACGCATCTGAAATACCGATACGAATATACAAATGTGGGTCCTTCAATTTTGAAGGCTCCATTGTAACACGCAAATTATTGTATCTAGAATAGTTGATTGCGCCTCTGTTATAAGAGTCTGATTGTTGATCAATGATAAATTCTCTAATCATATTTTCATATCTGTTTAATGTATAACTCATATAAACCTCCGATTATTAGTTATTTAACGAATGAATTGGGGCAGGAATTCTACCACCTCTATTTACAAAAATTTCAGAAGACAAATTACCAACCTCCATAATTGGAGCTTCGCCTAAAAGTCCACCATAAACGGCAAAATCACCGACTTTTTTGTTTGGAACTGGAATAACCCTTACTGCCGTTGTCTTTTTATTAATCATACCAATTGCCATTTCATCTGCAATGATACCTGCAATTGTAGAACTTGGCGTATCACCAGGAATAGCAATCATATCTAAGCCAACTGAGCAAACAGATGTCATGGCTTCCAATTTATCAAAAGTCAAATGACCATTTGTTGTTGCCTCAATCATTCCCGCATCTTCAGATACAGGAATAAAAGCACCGCTCAAACCACCAACATGTGAGCTTGCCATAATTCCGCCTTTTTTAACTGCGTCATTAAGCATTGCCAAAGCTGCCGTTGTACCGTGAGCGCCTGCGTGTTGTAATCCCATTGCCTTAAAAATGCCTGCAACGCTATCACCTTCAGCAGGAGTTGGTGCTAAAGATAAATCTATTACACCAAAAGGTATATCTAATCTATTAGCCAATTTTCTGCCAATTAGTTCGCCAGTAGTTGTAATTTTAAATGCAATTTTTTTAATAGTATTTGCAACTTCGCTTAAATCTGCGTCTTTTGGCAAATTTTCAACCGCAGCCATTACAACTCCAGGACCCGAAACACCAACGTTCAAAGCACATTCAGGTTCAGAATATCCAGTAAAAGCGCCTGCCATAAATGGGTTGTCATTTGGTGCGTTGCAGAAACAAACTAATTTTGCAGCGCCCAAACCGTCTTTATCCGCAGTTAATTCAGCCGATTTTTTAATAATATCAGCCATTTTTAAAACTGCGTTCATATTAATACCAGCCTTTGAACTTGCAACATTTACTGACGAACAAATATAATCAGTACAAGCCAAAGCCTCTGGAATACTTTCAATTAAGGCAGAATCACCTTTTGTACAACCTTTTTCCACAAGAGCCGAAAAGCCACCAATAAAGTTAACGTTAACTTCCTTTGCGCTATCGTCAAGCACTTTTGCTAATTTTACATAATCAAAATTTTTGCAAGATTCACCTAATATAGAAGCTGGAGTTATGGCAATTCTCTTGTTAATGATTGGAATTGAATATTCATCCTCCAAGTCATTTGCGTATTGATACAAATTTTTAGCATATTTTATGATTTTGTTATGAACATTTGCATAAACTCTTTCTGCATCATCAGAGATACAATCGCGCAAGCTCAAAGACATCGTAACTGTACGAATATCCAAGTGATGCAATTTAATCATATTAATAGTTTCAAGAATTTGTTGTTCATTATTTAGATTCATTTTTACCCAACCCCATAAAATCTTGCAAATTCGAGTTCTTAACAACTAATTTCAACTCTACACGTCTGCTTTTTGCGTAATCTTCTTTTCCGTCAACCATAACTGGTTCAGAAAAGCTCTTACCTTCTACCAAAAGCATTTTATGTAATTTGTCGCTATAAGCTTTATTGTAAGGCGTAAAGAAGATAAATTTTGCAACTTCGTTTGCCCTTTTTGTAGATAATTCCATATTTTTGATAAATTGTAAATCCTTAGAATTAACCCCCGCAAAGGATTGAGAATCAGTATGACCTTGGATAACAATATTTACAACTTTATCCGCCACCTTTGGATTATCATAAACCGCATTAATATAAACAGGCATGAATTTATTCAAAAAAGCACGTCCAGAGTCTGACAACTCATAACTACCTAGTTCAAACAACTGCAAATCAGAAAGTTTAACGTCGCCTGTCATCATATCAATTTGCGCATCAATATTTTGCTCTTTTAAATTTTTTGCCAATTCTGAAGCGACTTCACTTTTAATTTTTTGCTCTTGAAGTTTTGCTTGAGAAAAACCAGTCATAGCCAAAACAAATAGCACAATAAATATTACAGACAAACCTAAAAGTAAGTCAGTCATTGTAATCCAGAATACATTTTCTTGGACATCGTTATTTGAATTTGTCAGTCTAGTTCTCATCATAATTAAAATAATTTATCCACTACATCACCGTCAGAACCACCATTATTCCTTGTTGGAAGGCTAATCTTTTTGATTGAATCGTTCAAATTATTAATACCAAACAACAAGTTCTCCATATAAGGAATTAACGATTTAGAAACGCTACTATCCAGCGCAACCTTGAATTGTTCAGGCAATTTATTTAACAACACAGTCAAGTTACTATTTTGAATTTTTGTTTCCTTCAACAATTCAATAAGGAATTTTTCTGAAGAAATATTATCAAATAAGCCATATAGCAACTCTTGAACTCTTTGCATTGGAACTCTACACATTTTGTTATAGTAAAGTTTTTCAAAAAACATAAAAATCAAAGATGCACTAACCGCAAGCACAGAACACAAAGCCGCAATCTGCATGCTACCCATCAAGTTTGCAACTGATGCGATTGTTGTATCTTGACTAGAAAAATCAACGTGAGTAAACGCAATTGCTATGTTCAAGAAGGTAAATAGAGGTCCTAAACCTGTCAAAATTGTTGGTGCAATTTGAACAAATTTGTTATTGTATTTTGAAGTCACCAAAGAATCTTCATTGAAGAAATACAATGGGTCAACCGTTGTTTGAATACTATTTACAGCTTGTGAAACATTTTGAAAAGCAACACTGTTATCTTGTTTTTTTATTGCAACGGATTCAGAGAAAACTAAAGTATTTCTAAATTCATGCCATACACTAGAAATATAAGCATTTTGAGAAATAACCTTGTCAAATTCACCAAATCTATACGATAAATCAGATTTTTTAAATTTGCTTAAGAAATTAATTAACCAAGCTAAATTGGTATTTACGTAAGAAAATTTTTTCACTACAAACACTAGTGATGAAATAAAAGCTGCAAGTATAATCAGAATTGCAGGATCTAAAATAAACTTTATAAAATTCATATCTACCTCTTATAATTTAAGATTATATCATAATATAAAAAAAATAATTGATTTTTAACAAAAAGATTGTACAATTAAAGAATGGAATGTCCAAAATGTGGTTTTAAAATTAATGAAGACACAACGGTTTGTCCCAATTGCAAAAAGGTATTAAAGCTTATTTGCCCTATTTGCAAAACTGTAAACAAGACAAACACGTGTACTAATTGTGGCTTTATAATTGTTAACAAATGTCACCAATGCGGAAAAATTAATCCTACAATTGCTGGCAGATGTTCAAAATGCGGATTTGACACCAATGTAAGCGCTATTTTGCAAGGTTCTAACATTGACGAATTCGCCTGCGTTTCTATTGATTTTCCAAACCTAGAGGACATGAAACAAGTTCTAGGGTCTAGCAAGTTATTTGAAAAATTTAAAACAAAACTAAATGGATTGATTGCAGACTACGTAAAATCAATTGGCGTAAAAAGACAGATTATAGGAAATACGCATATTATCCGTTTTAACAAGGATTACACTTACTCTGCGTCAGCAAAAAATGCAGTTAAAGCCTCAATTGATATTCTAAATTTAATTACACAGTTAAACCACAGATTGACTGAAACAAAAGATTCGCAACTAAAATGTAACATTGCAATCTTAAAACGTAACGCTTACGCATCAAATGAAGACTACAAATCAGGTATCAATATTCAGTTGCTTTACCAAAATATTGATGCACCTAAAAAATTATTAAAAAATCTTCAATTAATTACTGACGGTAGTATTTACGAGGTTGTTGGAAGTGATTTACCGATGAACTCTATCGGAATGGTTAGAGTAAAAAATCAAAGCATTTTTCTTTATGAATTAGAATTAAAAGAGTTTATAAAAGAAGATGACGACGAAGATACAGATATTAACAACATACAAATTCCAGATATAATCCAAGACCAGCAAGAAATCTTTGAAAACGAAGATTCTATCTATGATATTGACGGAATTACATTTGACGAAATACACTGCAATTTTGCAAAAGAAATTACACAAGGTTTGAGCAGTAAACTTGCTCAATTGCTAATGTCTAAACGCCGTAACATCATTGTTGTTAGGGGTAAACAAGAGTTTTTCCCTCGTACGCTTGAAGTTATTGAAAAAATAAAACAAAATAATATCTTCCAAAACATCATTAAAGTTACTTGTTATGACAACATGAAGTACAAACCTTATGGTTTCTTTAACGATTTATTATTTGGACTTTACGGGTTTAATACAACTGGAAAATTAAAAGATTACAATAATTTTTCAGCAATAAACACTATTGATAAATCAGGTTATTTGAAAGATTTAGTTAATCTAAATGTTCATGAAGTTTCTCACCCAGAAGAGGTTAGAACAGGACTATTTGAGGCTTTTGAAAAGGTTATAACTAATCAGAAAAAATCCTTGGTAATCATTGAAAACATTGAAAAAATTGATGACACTTCGTTTGAATTGTTGCAAGAACTATTGAAAAAATTTGAACAAAACGAAATTAGTTACTTAATTTTTGCTGATAAGGATTTCAGCTTACACAAGACTTCGCACTTCTTGTTAACAAAACAAGAATATACAGAAATTACGCTAAAACCGACTCCAATTAAGACTTTAATTGAGGCTAACGCAAACTTGTGTAAAAACATTTTAGATTCCTTCTACATGCAAAAAATTTCAAAGAACACAAAAGGTTCGCAAATGTACTTTATGCAAGCCCTTGTGCATTTAATAGATTTGGGCGTTTTTACAGTAGAAAAAGGAAGTTTAGTCGTTGATAAGTCAGAAACAGTAGTATTTCCAACTACTTTAGACGAGTTAATTCAAAAAAGACTTATTTACTTAAAAAATCAAGACGAAAACTTGTTCAAACTTTTTACTTGCATTTTATTGATAGGTCCTCAACTAGATTTGGCATCTATTAAATTATTTAACAGTCCAAAAGTTGATGACTACTTGAAAATTTTAGACAACAAAAGCTTTATTTACAGTGCAAATGGCGTAATTCAAGTTCAAAACTACAATTTGTACTATGAAAACATGCTAAAAATCATGACTTTTGAAGAAAAAAGAAGCACTGCAAACTACTTAATCACCTTCTGCTTCAAGGATAACACAGCAAATCCAATACTAGCAAAATTATACTCCCTAATTGAAAACAACAAGAATGAATTTGTTCAATGGGAAAATTTATCAAATATTAACCGTTCACTAGGCGATTTCAGCGCATATTTGAATTGTAGCTTACAAGTTTTAAAACTTCTTGATAACAACATTAACGAATATTCTGGAAAATCTATTGATGAATACAGAATTGAAGTTTACGAAAACATTGCAAGCTTGCTTTACAAGTACACACCTGAAAAAATTGCAAATATTACACAAACAATTCTTGATAATCTTGAAAAAGGTATGAAGGACAAAAAGGTTATTAACCTTTGCAACAAAATAATGCAAGGATGTATCATTTCTGGAAACTACAACCACGCATTACTTATGGCTCACAAGATTTTATCAAGACTTGAAAACGCTGATATTAACCCGAATAGTCCAGAATTTAATATTAATGCGTTGATGATTTCACTTGTAAAAATTGAAATTTTATTTAACGTTGGCGACCTTGAAGAATGTATTGAATTGGGTGAAGACTTATTTAACATCATCAAAAACAATAGAATTGATGATTTAAAACCAAAATCTTTGCCTGAAAATCAATTCTACGACTTAATTACAAACTCTGCTGGATACGTAATGTTCGCAAAAATTCTTCAATTAAAAGAAGATACTTTCAAATTCTGCGAATTAATTGAACAAGTTTTGGCAAATATTCCAAATTCCTTCAAATTGTTTGCCGATATTGACAATTTAATTCACAACAAGCCAATAATTACAGACATCAAGCAACCAATAAATCAAAACGAAAAATTTGCTAAATTTTTAATTAATATAATTAAAGCGTTCTCTGTTGCAAAATCAAACCCTGAAAACTTTGCAACAACAATTTACGAAGCAAAATTGGGTGCAAAAGAAAATAACTTGCATCAACTAGAATTATTCTGCGACTTGATGATTGGATATTCTTACTTTAAACTTGGCAAATTCAAAAAATCTGCGTCTATTTACAATAGCGTACTTGAAACCTCAATGAACCACGGGTTAAAAAATATCACATACATTTGCTGGTATTTAATCGCTGAATTATCTTTAACTTTTAAAGACTTAGGCACAGCTTCAGGCTTGATTAACAACGCAATTGTAGAGTTGGAAAATAATCGCAACGGCAACATGTATATATTAATGTTGTACAAAAACATTTATGCAAAAATATTAAAAATGAAACATGAAGACACTCAAGCAGATTTCTGTTATAATCAAGCTAAACAAATTGCAGAAAGATATCACTTAAATTTAAAATAATTGGAGGGAAAATGAAAGTATTATTCGCAGCAGCAGAAGTTGCACCTTTTTCAAAAGTTGGCGGACTTGCAGACGTAGTTGGTAGCGTACCAAAAGAACTTGGCAAACACGCAGAAATAGCTATTTTTACACCTTTACACGGATGTATTGATAGAGAAAAATTCGGAATTAAAGAATATCCAAATTCTGAAATGTGGATTACGTTCGGAAACCAAGGTCACAAGTTCAAATTATATACTTGCAAATTACCAGACACAAAAATCAACGTATTCTTTATTGAAAACGACTGGTACTTTGGATGTTTTAAAGAAGTTTATCCAAAATATTTGGACACAAGATATGAACACGAAAGATATGTAGCTTTCTCACTTGCAGTGCTAGAATACGCAAAAGCATTGAATTTCAAAGCAGATATCGTTCACTCTCACGATTGGCATACCGCAATGATTCCAATGTTCATCAAAGCTAACTACAAATACGATGAATTCTGGAACCAAGCTAAAAACGTATTCCAAATTCACAACCTAGCATACCAAGGAACTTGGCATGACGATATTTTAGATTTTGCAAACATGAGAAAAGACATCGTTTTCAACGAATGGGGCTTGGAACACTTCGGAATGGTTAACTGGGTAAAAGGCGCAATTAACTACTCTGATGCAATTCTTGTAGTATCACCAAAATACGCTCAAGAAATTTTAACTCCTGAATTTGGTGAAGGCATGGATTACACATTGAGAATGAACCAACACAAAATTAATGGTATCCTAAACGGTATTGATTACTCAGCATTTGACCCTAAAAAAGACAAAGCTTTAGTAAAAAATTATGATGCTCGCTCAATCAAACACAAACAAGAAAATAAAAAAGCAGTTTGCGAACACTTTGGTTTACAAAACAACCCTGATAGACCACTTGTAGCAATGATTTCAAGACTTGTTGACCAAAAAGGTATTGATTTAATCAGAGCAGAAGAAGGCGAATTAATGAATATGCCTGCTGACTTTGTATTCTTAGGTTCAGGCGCAACAG
The DNA here is from genome assembly GCA_963602505.1 of Anaerovoracaceae bacterium. Lineage (GTDB taxonomy): Bacteria > Cyanobacteriota > Vampirovibrionia > Gastranaerophilales > Gastranaerophilaceae > UBA6984. The sequence goes on from CAVCIX010000022.1 coordinate 17,328, forward strand.
AATACGAAAACTTATTAATTTGGTTATCAAATAACACTGGAAATATCCGTGCAGAAATCGGCTACAACGCAAAACTTGCAAACTTAATTTACGCAGGCTCTGATTTATTCTTAATGCCATCAAGATTTGAACCTTGCGGACTTAGCCAATTGATTTCAATGCACTACGGTTCACTTCCTGTTGTAAGAGCAACTGGCGGGCTTGATGACACAGTAAAAGGCGAACCAATTGAAGAAGCAAATGGTTTCAAATTCTGGAGATATAACGGTTGGGATATGAAGGAAGCTCTTTACTACGCAATCAATATCTTCAACAATAACAAAAAAGCCTTCGAAAGAATGCAAAAAAATGCAATGACAACTGACTTTAGTTGGAAAGTTAGCGCACAAAAATATATGGATTTATACAACAGTTTATTAAAATAACTTTTGCTTAAATTCAGTTATATTGTCAAAAATACACTATTAACAAATGTAACAAATTGAGAAAAATTGCCGACCATGCTGGCAATTTTTTTCTTTAGGAGGCTTTAATAAGTATCAATTTACAAACTTGGAGTAGAAGGAAATGAACGTAAACGCAATTAATGCAGTAAAAAACACAATGTACATGCCACAAACAAAATCAGTTGTTGTAAACAATGCACAGTCTGATATTAAACCGGCTTACAATTACAATGCGTTAGATAAAATGGGGGCATTAGGAAGAAGCTTAATTAAGCAACCTCAAAAACAATTAGCAGTATCGTTCACAGGTTGGGCGCCAGAAGCTCATAATAAAGAAAACATCGAAAAGATGGTAAAAATTATTAAAGATCCAAAAGTTCAAAAAATTGCAATTTCAGGTCACACATCACCTGATGGCGATAGCTTTGGTTCAACATTCGCTATGGCAAACTTGATTAACCAAGCAACAGGCAAAAAAGTTGACTTGTTTGTATTTGGTAACAACTTCCCTTCTCACTATGACTACTTAAACACAAATCCAGATGTAAATGTAATCGTTCATAAACCAGGAAAACCTGAACAAGCTGACGACGTTGCAGCAAAATATGGCAAATATGATTTAGCTATTGCTTGTGACTGCGCAGAAACAAAATTGATGGCTCCTGATTACAGAAAAGGTGTTATGAATAAAGCAACTTATAGCTTTAAAATTGACCACCACCCATACAAAGAAGAATTCAGTGAAAAATGGAATAAAACTTTAAACAACAAATATGCAAGAACTGCAAACTTGATTGATGATTCACTTCCAGCAGCAGCAGAAATTACAATGCAATTTGTTGAACCTTTAGGATTAAAACCTGAAGAATTAAGAAAAGAAACAAAAGATGCAATGTTCACAGGTATGTTGACAGATACAGGTTGTTTCAAATATGCAAATACTCCAATGACATTTGAAGATGCTGCTTTATTGATGAAGGCTGGCGTTAACAACCGTGAAGTTAACCTAAACGCTATGGGCAACACTCCTCAAGTTGTTTTAGATGCAGAAAAAGTTACTTTAGACAAAATCCAATATTCAGATAACGGCAAAATTGCTTACTTCATTGAAGATGCAGACATTAAAGCAGCTAAGAAAGCTTGTAAAGAAGCTGGTTACCAACAAGAAGGTAAAGACGCAGTAAAAGGTGTTTGCGGAAGACTTCCTGAAATTGAAGGCGTTGAAGTTGGTTTCAAAGTTGCAGAATTCGGTGGTGCAGCAGCATTATCAATCAGAAGCAGAAGCTTTGATGTTTCTGAAATTGCTAGACAATACGGCGGTGGCGGACACAAAAACGCAGCAGCTTTCCAAATTCCTAAAAACGGTCGTTCAACTGAACAAACAGTTCAAGACTTCATCAAAGAATTGGCACCAAAAATTGAAGCTTTCGAAAAAGCTCAAAACAAATAATTTCAAAACTAATAGATTAAAAAGGCTTTCAGATGAAAGCCTTTTTTCTTGTCAAAAAATATTTTTGTGTTTTAATATAATTACTGAGGGAAACCTCTAGTCTAATGAAAGTGGGACAATTTATTTGTCAAAAAAAATCAGTTTAGCTAAATTTGCAGGTTTTTGCTACGGTGTAAAACGAGCAGTAGAAACAGTTAAAAAGCTAAAAGAAGAAAATAAAGATAAAAATGTATATGTTTTAGGCGAACTAATTCACAATACTCAAGTAATTAAGGAATTAGATGAACTTGGCATTAAAACTGTTGACGAATTGCCTAAAAACGAAACTGGCATTTGCGTAATAAGAAGTCATGGTGCTTCACCTGAAGTTATTGAAGAAATCAAACAACAAGGATTTGAAGTTGTTGATTTGACTTGCCCTGACGTAAAAAAAGTTCAACAACAAGCAATTCAACTTGCAAAAGAAGATAATTTTGTTGTTATTGTTGGTAAAGCTGAACACCCTGAAGTTATTGCTATTAAAGCAAATGCTCAACAATTTACCAATAATATAGCGGTTGCAACTGACATCGAGGAATTAAAATCAGTAGCAGAAGAAATTAAAAAGAACAAAAAAGTTGGCGTTGTTGTTCAAACAACTCAACGTATTGAGACTTTGCAAAATATTTTATCTTATCTAACAACAATTGCGAAGGAAATTCACTTAGTAAACACTATTTGCGCAAGCACAAGCATGCGTCAAAAAGAGGCTAAGGAATTGGCTCAAACAAACGATTTAGTTATTGTTGTTGGTTCTAAAAAAAGTGCAAACACAACTCATTTGGCAGAAATTTTAACAGGAATTACTAACACAATCCACATTGAAACTGCCGAAGAATTGGACAATTACAAAGATTTAATCAGTAATTCTGAAAACATTGCAATTACTGCTGGAGCATCAACTCCACAAAACTTGATAAATAATGTATATAAGAAAATAGAAGGAGGTCAGGAATGACAAAAGCACAATTAGATGATTTCGAATCATTATTAGAGGAAACTCTATCAAAAACTTACTCTGTAGCTGACATTGTTGAAGGTACAGTATTGAAAAAAGAAAACGGTGGCTATCTAGTTAGCGTAAAAGGCGCAAAAACAGAAGCTTTCTTACCTGAAAAAGAAATTTCTAACGCAAATGATGAAAACGCTGAAGAATTACAAATTGGCGACGTTAGAGAATTCTACGTATTAAAAGAAGAAAACGATGACGATTGCATGCAATTATCTTTGAAACGTATTGCATACGCTCAAGCATGGGCTCAATTAAATGATGCTAAAAATGTTGGCGATACAATTCTTGCAAAAGTTATTTCTATCGTTAAAGGTGGCGTTTTAGTTGACGTTGCTGACTTGAAAGGTTTCATCCCATCAAGCCAATTAAGAACAGGTACTCCATTTGAAGGTCTTGTTGATACAAAAATCGAAGTTAAAGTTCTTGAAGCAGATCCAAAGAAAAACAAACTTATCTTATCTCAAAGACTTGCAGTTGCTGAACAACGTAACCAAGTAGTTGATGATGTTATTTCAAAACTTTCAGAAGATATGGTTGTTAAAGGTAATGTTGTAAGAATTACAGATTTCGGTGCATTCGTTGACATCAACGGTATCGACGGTTTATTACCAATCTCTGAAATTTCTTGGCAAAGAATTAAACACCCTTCAGATGTTTTAGCATTAGGCGATGAAATCGAAGTTAAAATTATTAAAATCGATACAGAATTAAAAAGAATCAGCTTAAGCTTGAAACGTATGAGCGAAAACCCTTGGCAACAAATTGAAGGTCAATTTGAAGAAGGTCAAATCGTAAAAGGTACTGTTAATAAAGTAGCTACTTTCGGCGCTTTCATTAACATCTTCCCTGGAGTTGAAGCTTTGTTACCAATCGCTGAAATGGAAGGCGAAAACCCTAACCCATTCAACATGTACAAAGTTGGCGATGAAGTTGAAGTTTTAATCAAAAAATTCACTCCACAAGAACACAGAATCGCTTTAAGCGTTAAAGACATGAATAAATAATTAATATTATAATTCATACCAAACAGAGATTGTTAACAAAAGTTAATAATCTCTGTTTTTTTAGTGATTTAAGTTTAAAAAAGTGGAATATAACTAGTGTACCCCCATTATTTTGCGAGTCCTATTATGGAACAAGTTCTTTTATTAAATTCAAACGAAGAACCTCTCCATTTAACAACTTGGAGACGCGCATTAGTATTACTTTTAAAAGGTAAAGCCGAATGTATCGAAAAAATCAATACATTGGATAGTTATATCAAAATCGACAATACTTATATACCTAAAGTTATACGTTTAAAATATGAAATGGCAATTCCTGATACGGAATTGCCATTTTCACGTGAAAATATATTCAAAAGAGATGATTACACCTGCCAATACTGTGGGAAAAGACTACCTGCTAGCGAATTGACTTTAGACCACGTATTTCCAAAATCAAGATTAGGTCCTGATACTTGGGAAAACATCGTCGCTTGTTGCAAAGAATGTAATCAATACAAAGCAAACCGAACCCCAAAAGAAGCAGGCATGAAGCTTTTAAGACGCCCTGAAAGACCTACCGATAGCAAACTTTTTGAGCTATCTAAAAATAGCAGTGCAAACATTGAATATTGGAAGCAATTCTACTTAAAAAAGCCTAAACATATTGCATAATCAATGAGAACAAATCACGTTGCCAATCGTCAACTTTTTCAACATAAAAAGCTGCGCCTTTTTTCTGACAAAGTTGTTTATGTTCTTTACGTGTAGATGCAGACATTACGCCAATTGCAAGCTCATCATTGCGTTTTTGTGAAATTTTTCTTAATTCTTCAAGCAGAATAAAACCTTCACGCTCTGTTGGAATGAACAAGTCCATTATAACAATGTCGAAATAGTTACGTTTAAACTTGTCTATCGCGTCATAAATTTCTTTTGAAGAAATTGACAAAAATCCTGCACGTTTAAATACAACGCCTAATTGGTATGTAATAACACCTAAGTCGTCAATGATAAGAATTCTGCCTCTAGCTTGGTGTCCATTATCATCATAAACAATCTTTTTATCACGTTTAACTTGCTCTGGATCAATAAATTGCAAAGCTGGTTGAGAATAGTTAAGAGGAATACCCAATTGAGCAGCCTCAGAGGCTTTTTGAATATCAACAGACGCTTCTGATGTAACAATTGGAGCAGAAGCACTAAACGCTTGCATTTCAGTTGATTCATTTGATTTTGAGCTTCTTGAAGAAGATGAAGATGAAGTTTCTTCCTCGCTACTTGAATCACTCGAACCTCTGCGACGTTTTGGAACCTTCGCCTTTAACTTTTCGTTTTCATCTCTTAAATGTTTTAACTCAATACCAACATCATACAACTGCTTTTTTAGCGCTTGCAAGTTAAGCTCGCTAGAAGAAGGTGCAATTGCATCTGTCATCTCGAAAAGTTTAGATATAAAACCATCATCAAGTTCAATGTTAATTTTTTCTGCCATATTTACCTCTTAATAATTATAACATATTTTTTTAAAATTTCTACATAAAAAGGCAATTTTTTTTCAAAGCATGTTTTTATATAAGTGTGTAGAATTTAGGAAAGGTTTCAAAATATATGTTTAGTGATGAATTTATGCATTTTTTAATTAATTATCAACAACCATCAGAACCTCCTAAAAAGATTGATGAGTTAAAATCAATTAACTTGCCTCGCGGTGGTAAAAAATTAGCCGCTATCTTGTTGACTGTAAAAAAATAACGAGTAAATAAGTTTATATTAAAGGCGCGGTCTGAGTGTTTGCTCAGACCGCGCCTTTGTGCTAACATGCTCTTACGAGGTGAACATGAAAAAATTATCTACATTTATTATTGATTCAGACAACAACTCAAGAGAGTTAATAAGAAATTTCACAAACGAATTAGAATTTATACAAATTTCTGATTGCTACAATTCGTTAAAAGAAGCTTTTGACACTATCGTAAAAGAGCAACCTCAATTAATAATTGTGGACTTGTCAAACG
>CAVCIX010000023.1:0-23014 GCA_963602505.1 Anaerovoracaceae bacterium
ATAGAGCGCTTCCGTCCTAAGGAAGGCGTCGCACGTTCGAATCGTGTCAGGGGTAAACTTAAGGGGACTAGGCAAGCCTAGTCCCCTTAAGTTTAGTTATGCCATGCGAAGAGAAGGTTTAAACGTTCGGCGGATTTTTTGCAGAGAGCGGAGGACTTTTGCGAAAAGCACGGAAGTGCAAATTGCAAAATCCGCAGACTCGTTTAACGCAAAAAATCCAAGACAATCGTGTCAGGGAGGTAAGCATTTATAAGTGCAAATGTCCTAAATTTATGTTATAATTTAGATAAAGAGGACAAAATGTATAAAAATTGTTTTAGTCAAAATGATGAATATAGAGCAAAGATTAATGCTTTGCGACCATTATCAAAAGATGCATTAGAACAAGTAAAAGAATATTATAAAATCGGTTTAACCTATTCTTCAAACGCACTTGAAGGTAATACTCTTAATTTAGCAGAAACAAAAGTTGTTTTGGAGGATGGTTTAACAATTGGAGGGAAACCATTAAAAGACCATTATGAAGCGGTAGGGCACGCAATGGCTTTTGATAAAGTTCTAGAGTTGTCTAAAAATTCTACATTTACTGAAGATGATATAAAATTATTGCACAAGTTGTTTTATGAAAAAATAGATAATGAAAAAGCGGGTCAATATAGAAAAACGCAGGTTATAATAACTGGTTCAGACGTTGAATTGCCCAAACCTGAAGAACTTGATAAGTGCATGAACGATTTTGTTTCTAAGTTGCCAAAGTTAAAAACAAATTTACATCCAGTTGAATATGCAGCAATGGTTCATATTATTTTTGTGAATATTCATCCATTTGTGGATGGAAATGGTAGAGTTGCAAGGTTGTTGATGAATTTAGCTTTGTTGCAAAGTGGTTATAATGTTGTAGTTATTCCTCCAGTTGTAAGAGCAGATTACATTTCTGCATTACAAAAAACTAATAAAGGGGATAACACAGAGTTTATAAACTTTATTTCTGAAATGGTTTTAGAATCACAAAAAGAGTATTTGAAAATTATAAGTAGATTTTGATTAATAAAAAATAAAATTTTGTTGTAAAATATTTATCGTTATGAAAGCACAAAGAATTGGTTTTACAAACGGAATTTTTGCGTCGGTTAGTTACGGAACTAACCCATTATTCGCGTTGCCTATGATTTCAGCTGGCATTGGCGTAAATTCTGTTTTGTTTTACAGGTATGCATTCGCAATTTTAATCTATTGGGTATGGTTAAAATTTTTCAAAAAGATTTCGTTAAAGGTTTCTAAAGTCGAAATGTTATCGTTTTTATTTTTAGGCATAATGTTCTCGCTTTCGTCATTAACTCTGTTTACGGCGTTCAAGTACATAGAATCAGGAATTGCGTGCACCATTTTATTTATTTATCCAGTTATGGTTGCAATAATTATGGCAATCTTTTTTAAAGAAAAAATAACCAAAAATATTGTATTTGCAATAATTATGACCTTTGCTGGAATATCTCTTTTAAATAATTCCTCAGGTCATTTGAACGCTTTTGGGGTCGGAATTGTTTTGATTTCAGCGCTGATGTATGCAATTTATATGGTTTCAATAAAAACTATGAAATCAATTAAACGCGTAAAACACGAGGTTTTGGCTTTCTATGTAATGCTTTCTGGCATGCTTGTTTATGTTGTGAATTTAAAATTCTGCACAACTTTGCAAATTCTTGATAAATTGTGGATTTTTGCTATATGTTTGGCGCTATTCCCAACAATAATTTCTTTAGAAACAATAAATATAGCTATAAAATTAATAGGTTCTACAAAAACGGCGATTTTAGGGGCTTTAGAGCCAATTACCGCAATTGTTTTGGGTGTCTTGATTTTCCACGAAAAATTGGGAGTACGCTCAATTTTCGGTATATTGTTAATTTTAACAGGCGTTACTCTTGTTATTTTTGCAAAAAATAACAAAAAGTGCGTGAAGGATTGATTTATGGGTAATAAAAAAGTTCTTTTGACTGGCGCGACTGGATTAATCGGTAAAGAAGCAATTGAGCCTTTGCAAGATTTAGGTTTTGAGGTTTATGCACCTGATTTGAAGGAATTTAATCTTTTTGACGACAATTTAGTTAATTATTATTTGGAGCAAGTTAAACCCGCATATTTATTGCATTTTGCGTGGTTTACTGGTGCTGGATATTTGGAAAGTGATTTGAATTTTAAATTTTTAAATTCCAGTGTAAAATTACTGGAAAAATTTATTAAAAATGGTGGAAAACGCGCGGTTTTTTCAGGAACTTGCTTTGAATATGAATTTTGTAGTGAACCAATAAAAGAAACACAAACTTTAAACCCTCAAACAACTTATGCAAAATGCAAAGATGAGTTGCGTCAAAAAGCCGAAAAAATTGCGAAAGACAAAGATATTTCGTTTGCATGGGGACGAATTTTTTATGTTTACGGTCGAAATGAGGCTGAAAACCGTTTAGGTGGTGCGCTTGTAAACAAATTAGCAAAAAATGAAGTTGTTACAATAAATTCCGCTCAGTTGCAACGAGATTATGTATATACAAAGGATATTGCGCGAGCCTTTGCGACAATTTTGAACTCAGATGTGACTGGGTGTGTGAATATCGCTAAAAATCAAGGTATGACTTTAGAAAATTTTGCGTTAGAATATGCGAAACAATTAGGTAAAGAAGATTATTTAAAAATTCTGCACGAGGAAAGTCATCAACCTTTAAAAATAATTGGTGATAATACCCGACTAGTTAAGGAATTGGGGTTTGAGTTTAGATATAATCACGCACAAGCCGTTGTGGATATATTGTCAAATTAACAATTGTAAATTTTTGTTTAAAAAGCATGCCAATACTAGCAATTAAATTTTTTAGGGTGTTTAATTAAACCAAAGAAGATATGTGGAAGGAATAAAGAATGAAAGTTAATGCAATCTCTCAAGTTACACCATTTACAGGCGTTGCAAAAGCCGAAACAAAAAAAGTTGGTGTAGAAAAACAAACAAACCCTATTGAAAAAGCCCCAATGCCAAGTGCAGAAACATTGCAAGCTATGGTTGGCGTAAGACCAATGAAATTCCAAGCTGCAAAGCCTGTACCTGTAGCTCATACAAATTATGAAGCTGGTCAGTTGATTAAAGATGCTGGCGTAATGCTTTCAAAAGAAGATTTTAAAAACGTTAAAAATGTATTAAAACGTGGCGATGAACAAACTGCAAACGTTATGATGCAATTAGAAATGATTAAAAGTGGAGATTTAGATCCAAAAACTTTAAGCAATTACTGGGAAACTGGTAAAATGAACGACAATCTAGCTAAAGACTTGGATATGATGTACGAAGCTAGAAAAGCAGGTAAAAATATCAACGATGTTTATGTTCCAACTGTAAAATCTCAAGCAGAAGGTCATAAAACAGCTAAAGTTGGTGATGTTTTCCAAGTAAAAGGTCAAGATAAAATCTACGTTAAAGCAAATGACGAAGAATCAAGACAATTGAACATGGATAAAGAAATGTTCGTAAAATTGTTCCCACCTGCAAAAAGATTTACAACTCAACAACAAAGCATTGGTGACTGCTACCTTGTTTCAACTTTAGGTACATTAATGAACAACCCTAAAGCAAGAGTTGCTTTATATGAAGCATTCAACCAAGACGGTAAAGACGTAACAGTTAAATTCAAAAACGGTTTTGGTGAATATAAATATGAAAACGCTGAATTACCAAAAGACCGTGTTAAAAAATACAGTCTTGTAGGTTCTGAAGGTATCAGAATTTTGGAAGATGCTTATGGCTTAGATTCAGTAAACAAAGCTGATACAATGTTCAAAAAAATTATGAACGAAAGAATTGCTAAAAAAGAAGCTGAATTAGCAAAAGCTCCAATGAGCAAAAAACCTGAAATTATGAAATCATTAGAAGGTCATAAACAAAGATTAGCTGATTACAAAGAAGCAAAAGCTGATCCAAACAGAACAATTGTTGTTTGTCGTGATGATAACTTCTACAATATTTACTATGAAGAAGATAAAAATGGTTTAAAATTCAGCGATTTGAAATCTGACCCAGATAACAAACAAGACAAATTCCAAAGAGCAGCTGATTTCTACAGAGGTTCTTTAGGTGGTTATAACTTCGAAGTTCTTCAAAGATTTGGCTTTGGTGGTTTCAGACAATGGAACTTAAACTTTGAAGCAGACCAAGTTAAAGAAATGATGAAGAAACCAAACTTCAATGAAGACTTTATCATGACTGGTGGTACAAGAGCTTCAGGTGGAAGAACAGAAAACCCTGTTGCAGAAGCAGCTGGTGTTTATGGCTTCCACGCATACACACTTGAACCACAAGTAGATGCAAAAGGCGAAGTAAAAGTTAGATGTACTAACCCTTGGAACACATCTTATGATGCAGATATTGATTACAAACAATTCTTAGAATACTATGATTCAGCATCAATCTGTGATGTAAATTCTTACGGTAAAAACTTACCATTAGAAGAACAACCAGTTAAATATGGTAAAGATGGTGCAATTTTAGACAAAAATTCAACAGAAGAACCTGTAACTTGGTACATCAATGGTAACAAACAACCAGTAAACTTCAAAAAAGCATAAGCTTAAAAAATAAATAAAAAAGAGGCGGATTTCGTTTTACGAAATCCGCCTCTTTGTTTGCTAACGGCTTATAGTCATAAAGTCTTAAAGCCTACACATAATAAAAAGTTCGCCATAATTATGACGAACATTAAATAAACACGAGGATATTAAGAGAGAGAGTATAAATAAATCTTTGTTTTGAACAAAATGCATAAACGCGCACTCTGTTCTGTTTTTGTTTTAAATTTGTTTCCTAATCTTTAGCTATGTTTTTCGAAGGTTATTTGTTCCTTACTCTTATATTAAGTATTTCTTCTTTAAAAAATTGCCTTTTCAGTAATGATGTGGAGTTTGAACTATTTTGTGTATCAGTAGGCATGTCAACTCACGACTTCCAAAAACTTGTCATTCTGAAGCGTTCAATAAACGCATTTTATTTAGACTGACTATGTTCAGAATCTTGCCATTAATGAGATGCTGAACATAGAACTTTCAATACAAACTTGTACTTTTAACGCTTCAGCATGACATATCGACTCACCACTCACCACTCACTACTCACAATTGTAACGAAATGTAACAACAAGAGCTCAAAATCCTAAAGTTTTCATGCAAGTGTGCCGATATAAAACTTGTAAGGGAAAACAAATTAATTAGGGAAATGTGGATTATGGCTTTAAACGTATCTTATGCTCAACAATATTATCAAGGAATTGATGCTACAACATTAAAATCAGTAGCAAGAGATATCTTAGCAAATGCTCAAGCTAAATCTGCTACTAATGAATTTGCTAACAGAGTTGATGTTGACTTATACAACGGTGAAATCGACGCTTTAACTGCACGTCAAGTTGCTATGTCTGGTGCAGGCTTACAAGTTACTTTAAACAACAATTTAGAAACTGCTATCAAATTCTTACAAACAAAAGCTGCTGAAACTAGAAAAGCTTCTAAAATGGCTGATGTTGTTGAATTTGCTTCAGTTAAAAAAGATAAAGAAGGTTCAAATCCTTTCTACAACGGCGATGTATTAAACTACAACAAAAAAGATTCAGACAAAAAAGAAACAACTGAATACTTATTCATCAACGTTGCTTAATCAAGTTTTATAAATTTAAAATTTCCTTATTTCCTTCCCTATGTTTTTCAAAGTTTGCTGTTCCGCAAACTTTTTTTTTGCAAAAAATTTTTCAATTACCTGATTGGGGGTTTAAAAGTATAAAAATAAATGTTATAATGGTAGTAGAGAAAGTGAGCTACCCCATGAAGCATTTGATTAAGATTTCCATAGGATCTATTGCTTTTCTTGCGTTTTGCACGGTTTGTGTGCCTATGTATAATGCTCAAATGGCTTCACAACCTGCAAATGTTGTTAAAACTAAAAAAGGCTTAATTGATAAAGGCGAGTCAAGATTTTATACCAAAGCTGGTCATAAAATTCAAACAAAATGTGAACACAGACGTTCTATCCCTGGGGTTATTTATATTGGCGAACCAACCGAAGGTTTATTAGATTAATATTTGTATATATTTGACTTGATTTTTGATTTTATTTCAATTATTATGTTTGTAATAGTTAATGAAGTACGAGGGAAAAATCATGTCATTAGGAACTTTAGAAATTGAAATCTTAAATTCAGTATGGAAATTACAAGAAATTGATGAAGATATGAACATATCTGTTAAAGACGTTGTTGACAATATGTCTGAATGCGGTATGGAAAGAGCATATACAACTGTTAAAACAGTTATGGATAGATTGAGTTCAAAAGATTTGTTAGTTCGTTACAGAGCTGGTAAAAAGTTCTTTTATAAGACAGTTATGGATAAAAATGAAATGGCAATTGTTGCTATTAAAGAAGTTTCAAGCAGATTTTTTGATGGCGATGATACAAAATTAATGCGTTTCATTGAATCTCAATGCTTAGATTTAGTATAGATTAATGCAAAATATTCAGTTTGAAAATGTTGAAAGTGCCCGAAAGTTTATCGGGGATTTAATTATTGCGGTTTTAACCGATAGAATTATTGTGCGCGAGGCTTTGAAAAAGTTTCCGAAGGACGTTAAAGACGCATCTATTAAGAGTGCTTATCATGCCTTGGTTCACCGTGAGGCAGATGAAGATTTGCGCCGTCGTGATTTGTTGTACCGTGATGAACAAGATAGCTATTTGGAACAACTTGCTAGAACTTTGCAACGTGGTAGCGAATTACCTAAAAATATTATCAAAAATTACAATAAATATTACCGCGAAATTGAGATTAATCGCTCAAGTACTTTTAAACATTGGGTTAAGCGAATCTGTGAATTTTTGAATGTTTAGAATATAATTATTTTATGGCAAAAGTTAAATCAAAATATGTGTGTCAAGAATGTGGTTACGAAACGGCTGGGTATTTAGGAAAATGTCCAGAGTGCGGTTCATGGGGAAGTTTGGTTGAAGAAGTTGAAGCGAAGTCTTTAGCTGGAAAAATTCCTGCTTCTGAGTTTTTAAACAAAGAAAAACCTGTTTTGATTAACGAAATTGATATTGACGAAAGTGTTAGAATTAGCACGAATATTTCTGAATTTGACAGAGTTTTAGGTGGCGGTTTAGTACAAGGCTCTTTGGTTTTGCTTGCTGGCGACCCTGGGATAGGTAAATCAACTTTGATTTTGCAAACAAGTGGTGAGCTTTGTAAACAAAATCAAAAGGTTTTATACGCCTCTGCCGAAGAATCTGCAAGCCAAGTTAAATTAAGAGCGCAAAGATTAAATATTAATAGCGATAAGTTATATATTTATCCGCAAACAAATTTAGAGCAAATTCGCGCACAAATAAAAGAGATTAAACCTGATATTTTGGTTGTCGATAGTATTCAATCAATTTATACTGAAAATATTTCCTCTTCTGCTGGTAGCGTAAGCCAAGTTCGCGAGTGTTGTAATTATTTAATGCAAATTGCAAAGACTGAAAATATAACCGTCATTGTAATCGGGCATGTTACAAAAGAAGGCAATATCGCAGGTCCAAAGGTCTTAGAGCACATGGTTGACGCAGTTATACAATTTGAAGGCGATAAATACAAATCTTATAGACTTCTTCGTGCAGTAAAAAATCGTTTTGGTACAACCTCAGAAGTGGGCATGTTTGATATGCATTCAAGCGGTTTGGTCGAGATTACAAATCCGAGCGAATTATTCTTGAACGAAAATCACGTTGCAACTCCAGGAAGTGTAATTATTGTTGCAAACGAAGGTACAAGACCTTTGTTATTGGAAATTCAAGCACTTGTTGGTGTAACTCCATATCCAAGCCCACGACGAATTGCAAACGGTGTTGATACCTCAAGAGTTTTGCAGATTTTAGCCGTTTTAGAAAAAAGAGTTGGACTAAATCTTTCAAAACAAGATGTTTACGTAAATGTAATTGGCGGAGTTGATATCTCAGAACCCGCAGCAGATTTAGGTATTGCAGTTGCGATTGCAACTTGCTTGAACGATGTTACTGTTGATATGCAAACAGTATTTATTGGCGAAATTGGTTTGTCTGGTGAGATTAGACCAGTTAACGATATAGAAAAAAGAATTTACGAAGCTCAAAAATTAGGTTTTAAACGTGCGGTTATCCCTGCGTCAAATAAATTATCAGAAAAATTTGACGGAATAAAGATTATAGAGGCAAAAAGAATTTTAGACGCCCTAACCTCAGCAGTAGTGAAGTAATTAGTTTAAGGGGTTAAAGGCTAAATGGGTGAATAATTGTGTCATACCGCACTTGTTGCGGTATCTTTGTAGCGCCCCCTCTCACAAAACAATTATTAATTGTTTTGTTCGGCAGAGTCGAAAATCCGCGTCTTACTCGCTCGCAACTGTCTTGGATTATTGCTTCACTCGGACAAGTCGCTCATTTCACTAGCGTTGTCATTCGCTATGTCCTCGCTACTTCGGCGTTCCGCTTCGCTTCAGCCTACGCAAAATCCGCGTCTTGGATTATTCGGGTACGCATAGCCTTAGTTTTTTCACTTTTAATTTGCTATCGCAAATTAGCGCTCAAAAAGGCTATTTGCTCTTACGGGCTGGGTTCGCTTTCGCTCACACGGCGCCCTACCGAAAATCCGCAAAAAAAAGCCTGTTCCGTGTGTTGGAGACAGGCGCATGTTTTTTAAAACATTCTAAAAGGTAGGTAGTGTGTAAGTGTGAGTGTAGTTAGTAGTGTGTGTTTGTTAAAAAATCTCTCTTAATTTAAACTTTCAGACTAATTATTATTGAAGTTTTAAATCTACTTTGTTGTTGAATGCAATCATGTTCATGTATGAAAATAACATTTCTGATCTGTCAACGAATTCTGGTTGTGCAATTGCAGGTACTACTGCTGTTGCTTCATCTACTTTTTTGTCGCTTAATTTTAATTCTTGAATTGCCATACTCTACTACCTCGATTTTTTGTTTCTCACTCTTACTCCTATATAAAGTATTTTCAAAAGGTCGGATTTCAGCATGGCTAAATTTTGTTACATTTGTTAATAAATCCCCGAAAACCATGATTAAAAGGCAATTTTCATGGATTGAATGTTTTTATATAAGTAAGGTAAATTATATTTTTTGGTAAAAATGGTTAACGGTATTAGTTCACAATCAAATACTTATGCATTGAAAGACTTAATTAGTCTTGCAAAATACGCTACTGGCGTACCTTTGACTAATGATGCAGAAAAATTAACAGTTGACCAAGTTGCTTCATACCCAACAATGATGTGTGGTTATGAAGGTTACCAATGGGTTAAAAATAATAGAGGACAATATAAAAAAGCTTTTGCTGAAGTTGTAAAACACGGTCAAGAAGCTCACGAAGTTTTAAAAACTGGTGGAGTTAAAGGTGTTTTAAGAGTTGCAGATGCAAAAGAAATTTTAGCAAATATTCCTCAAGCTGAATACTTGAAGACTTTATCTTCAAACTCTCAAGATTTATACAAAAAAGCTCAAGCTTTAGCAGAATCAGCAAAAGCAAATCCTTCAAACAAAGAAGTTATCAAAAAAGCAATGAGCGCTTTGGCTCAAGCTGATGCAGCATCTTATGCTGAAACAACTGCAAAAGCAACAGGCATAATGGCAAAAACAAAAAATGCTTTGGGCATTACAAAATTAAACCAAGCTACAAAAAATTTAGCTGCAAAATCTCCAACATTCAAAAAATGTATGGATGCTTATAACAATGAATCTGGTACATTTATGTTAGTTTTACAAGGTGGTGTTGAAGCTTTCACAAATGTTGTTCCAACCTTCAAAAAATTAGGTTTCAAACGTGGTATGAAACAATTAGGTCGTTCAGTTGCTAAGGTTGTAACTGGCGTAGCAGGTTGGGTTGCAGGTTCTGCATTAGGCTCAAAAGCAGGCGAAATATTAGGCGCAGCAATCGGTAATAAGAAAATCGGTGCCATTGTTGGTGCAGTTGCTGGTCAAGTTGGTTCTTACGCAGTTGGTACTGTTGGTGAACACTTCGCAAACAAAGCAGTTAGAAAAGTTTTAGGCAAATCTGAATTAGAAAAAGCACAAGAAGAAGATGCAGTAAGACTTGCACAAGCTGCTCAAAATGACCCAGAAGTATTTGACGCTTTAGTTCAACAAGCTGCTGAAAGATTAATTAACGAAGGCGAAGATACTGCAGAATCAAAAGCAGTAAATGCAACATTAAAAAACTTAGTTGCTCAAAAAGACGCAGTTGCTGGTCAAACTTCTCCAATGATGACAAGAGAAGAAATGAAGGCTTACGCTGATAAATTAGCTGACAAACCTGTTACAAACCCTGTAACTGCTAACAAATCAGGCTACACTGGTTATATTCCATCAGCTGCAGCAGCTCCTATCAAACCTGAACCACAAGTTCAACAACAAGCACAACAACAAGTTGCAACTCCTGCAGATGAAATGACTCCTGAATTAAAAGCTCTTTTAGCTAAAGCAGATAGAGTTATCAAAAACGGTTCATTATATTTAGAAAAATAATAATTTAAAGTTTGAATAAAATAAAAATCCCGAAATGATTGACCTTAGAGGTTATGAGCTTCGGGATTTTTTATTACGAAAAAAGTCTTATGATATTTTGGGAAAGGAGAGGGTTATGTCTAATAATATTGTGCGAATAATGTTAGTTGAAGATTATAAGTTAATGCGAGTTGGGATAAAATCTTTGTTTGAAAAATATCCAGATTTAGAGATTATAAAAGAGTGTGAAAGCGCAAAAGAAGCAATCGAGAGCGCAAAAATACTAAAACCTGACGTAATTTTAATGGATATTGGCTTACCTGATATGAACGGAATTGAGGCTGCCAAGAGGATTTTAGCCGACAATAAAAAAGTTAAAATCATAATGCTAACTTCTCATGTTTCTGAAAAAGAAGTTATGGACTCCTTAACGACAGGCGCAAGCGCTTATGTATCAAAGGATTTTGAAACAGAAAATTTGGTGGTGATTATAAAAACCGTAAAAGACGGCGCAATGTGGTTAGATCCGCAAGTTGTACCTTTTATTAGGGATAAAAATGCAGGGGTAATACCTGCAAAACAAGTAACTAGAGCAAGTTTTAGAGAGCAACACGCGAATTTAACACAACGCGAATATGAAGTTTTGAAGCTCGTCGTTGACGGAAAATCAAACAGTGAAATTGCTAAAACGCTTACAATTAGTGAACATACGGCAAAAGCACATGTTTGTAATATTATCCAAAAACTCGTTGTTGACGACAGAACCCAAGCCGCAGTTAAAGCCTTGAAGGAAGGGTTGGTTTAATGATTATTTTAAAAGTTTTAGTTTTGTTGTTTTTTAGCCACATGGCTATATTAATTAACAGTAGTGTATCGTATAAATAAAATATGGAAGATAATTCAATTTTATTTTTAGATATAGATGAAGCAAAAAAAACTTGTGAAATTTGCAAGAAAATGAATAAAAAATGCAAAAAATTGCGAAATAAATCAAAATTTTTGCAAAAAATTATTGAAACTAAAAAAATATTTTTAATAAGCGAAATTTATGATTTAATGCCACATTATATGCATTTTTCACGAGTGTTATGTAATTACAACCAAAACTGTTTGAAAAACTGTTGTTACAACTTTTCAAATCTTAAAAAGCCCTTAAAAGAATATACCGTTTGGTCGTATAATACCTATCCCAAGGCGTGAGCTTTGTTAGCCGTGTTTTCAACAATTTTGTTGAATAAATTTTGGCTATCTAATTCACGCATTGTGTTGATACCAACTTCTGTGCAACCACCCTTTGTTGCAACGCTAGCAATCAATTCTGGCAATGGCTTTGAACAAATACTAGCCATTTTTGCTGAGCCAATTGCAGTTTGAATAGCGAGCATAAGTGATTTTTCGTAGCTTAAACCTGATTTTGCGCCAGCTTGTGCAAAATTTTCAAAAATTTGGTAGAAAAATGCAGGTCCAGAACCTGAAATTGCAGTAACGATATCGATTTGAGCTTCTTCAACTGTTATAACTTTTCCGACTTGAGAAAGCATTTCTGTAACAAATTTTTCTTCTTTATCTGTTGCAAGTTTTCCTAAACAAATTCCGCACATACCTTCCGATACTAGCATTGGAGTGTTTGGCATAACTCTTACGACTGGTGATTTGTCGGCAATAGCTTCAATTTTTGCGGTGCTTACGCCTGCGGCAATAGAGATTATTAACTTGCCATTAACTTCGTCTTTTATCTCTGTCAACACTTCTTCAATTTGGTTTGGTTTTGTTGCAAGGACGATTATTTCTGCATCTTTTGCGATTGCTTTGTTATCAGGAACAACTCTTATTTTTAGAATTTTACTTTTTGTGGAAGCAGATTTGTCAGTTCTTGTTGACGCGTGAATGTCTGAAACTTGCATAAAACCTGTGTCTAACAATCCTTTGATGATTGCGCTAGCCATTTCTCCACAACCGATAAATCCTAATTTGTTACTCATTGTTACCCTGCCTTATTTTGTTAGTTGACTATTATTTATTTTTTGTTTACGATAAAGATAATAATACAAATACAAGTAAAAAGGAATTATATTATGAAACGTACACTAGAAGGAACAAAAGCTAAAAGACAAAACGTAAGCGGTTTCAGAGCTAGAATGGCTACATCAGGCGGACAAGAAGTTTTAAACAGACGTCGTGCAAAAGGTAGACATAAAATCGCAATCACAGCTTCTAAACGTGCTTAGTAGAGATTTTAGATTAAAAAGTAACAAAGCATTTATAGCTACATATAGGGTAAAACATTCGTTCTACCTTAATGGTGTGGCTATTTTTGTTGGTTTGAAGAAAAAAAATCCAGAAGATTTAACAAAAGTTGGTTTTGTGGTTAGTAAAAAAACTCACAAACGTGCAGTAAGAAGAAATCGTTTAAAACGATTAATGAGAGAAAGTTATAGGTTGTTATTAAAAGATAATTCTTTAGGTAACTCGAATTTGTACCGTTCTTTAGTTTTTGTCGGGCATGAATGTGCGTTAAATATG
Organism: Anaerovoracaceae bacterium; assembly: GCA_963602505.1. Taxonomy (GTDB): domain Bacteria; phylum Cyanobacteriota; class Vampirovibrionia; order Gastranaerophilales; family Gastranaerophilaceae; genus UBA6984. The sequence goes on from CAVCIX010000023.1 coordinate 13,082, forward strand.
GATTTTAAAGCGATGTTTGAAACAATGACAAAATTATTGGGGCAAGTAGATGCTTGAAGGTGTTGTAGTTCCTGATTTGCAAGACCTCGACTTGGTCATGCCTCATGCGCCTTATCCGATTTACCCTGGGGGGCTAAAAGATGAGGATAAAAGCCATGTTCGATATGCACTTCCGTCAATTCAAAGTCCAACCTTGACTATTATTGACCCTATTTTTGCGGAAGACGGTACACCTGTTATTCTTCCAGGGCATTATACGTTAGAAATTTCTGATACAAAAGAAATGTTGCTTTTAATTCAAGGGTACTCTGTTATTGCCCGTATTCCAGTGTTTCAGCTTGAAGAAGATGAAAGTGAAGCTCAAAAACAATACGACAAAAAAGAACAAAAAAAGGCAAAAAAAGAAAAGAAAAAGCGCGAACGTATTCAAAAGAAATACGACGAATTTGGTTTAAAAGCTAAAGAACAGTACGTTTACTCAAATGCCGAAATTGAGTTTGTGCCTGAAAAAAGTTATTTCCTAATTAAGTATGAAAAAGGTCCAATTCGTGCTTGGGGCGCGGTTAAACAATTAAACTATTGATTTTTTATTTTTAGCATGATATTATGAACTCACAAAATACATAAGTTTAAAGGTGGTGAAAAAAGCAATGCCAGAAGTTAAAGTAGGTGAAAACGAATCAATTGAAAGCGCATTAAGACGTTTCAAGAAAAAAATTCAAAAAGCTGGCGTTTTATCTGAAGTTAAAAAACGCGAACGTTACGAAAAACCTAGCGTAAAAAGAAAACGCAAATCAGAAGCTGCTCGCAAGAGAAAAGTTTAATAAATGATTTTTAAAAAGGCGGTTTGTCGATATCGACAAACCGCCTTTTAGTTTTTTAAAGTCGTTTCTCTAACGGACCGTAATCAAAATAAAAATAATGTATATGTCATGCTGAAGCGCTAAAGGTACAAGTTTGTAGTTTAATGTTCTATGTTCAGCATCTCATAAATGGCGAGATTCTGAACATCGCAAGACTATTCTGAAAGCGTTCTTCTGACGCTTCAGAATGACAAGTTTTTCAAAAAGGTTGAAAAAATTTCAAATATCATTTATACTGATAAAAAAGAGGTATGAATATGGTAAAAAGTATTGTAAATAAACGAACTCAACCTTCGGGGGGGGGTAAAACCTAGTAGTAATGCGACTTTCCACGAACGTGTAAGTACATTATGTCATCCTGAACTTGTTTCAGGATCTCACAAACCTGAGATGCTGAACATAGTTGATTTTATTAAATCTTTGTTTGTTAAACGCTTCAGCATGACATATTTGAAGAAAACAATTGCCTTTACCCTTGCAGAAACCCTTGTCGTAATGGGCATTATCGGTGTGGTTGCGGCGTTGACTATTCCAAACTTGAACCAGTCAACAGGCGACAGAGAAAAAGTCGCAAAGGTTAAAAAAGTATATTCAAACCTAGAAGATGCATTTGGTCGTGCGCAAGCAGTTTATGGACCTTATGACGAATGGTTCGATTTAAACGATTGGAAAGCAACTGAAAAACGTGACGCTGAACGTATATTAGAATTTATGAAGGTTTCAAAAAATTGTGGACAAGATGAAAAAGGTTGTTTCTCTTCTTCCGTGCCTACTGATTTGAACGGCGAGGAATTTGATAATAGTTATGATGATTATGGATACAGAGTTATTTTAGCTGATGGAACATCTGTTCTATTTGAAGGTGGAAGAATTCGAGTGGATATTGATGGACCAAACAAAGGCAAAAATCAATATGGAAATGATATTTTTGATTTTTATATGATGACAAAAGAAGAGGCTCTCCATTCAAATCAAATAGTTCCTTCATCTCCAGACTTTGATGGAGTTGATTATTACGAAGGTAAATATTATCAAGGAGGTTATGCTGGAGGTTATGCTACAGCTTGGATAGTCAGAAACGGTAATATGGACTACTTAAAATGCCCTGATGAATTAAATTGGGATACAAAAACAAGTTGCAAGTGATTTTTATGCTAAAATACTTGTATGATTGAAAGATACAGTTTAGAACAGATGAAAAAAATATGGGATTTGAATTCTAAATTCCAGTATTACTTAAATGTTGAATTAGCAGTTTGCAAGGCTTATAACGAGCTTGGAGAAATTCCCAATGATGCTTTAGAGCAAATTCAGCAAAATGCTAAGTTTGATTTAAAAAGAATTGATGAAATTGAGGCAGAAGTTCATCATGATGTAATTGCCTTTTTGACTAATGTTAACGAGCATTTGGGCGAAAATGCAAAGTACATGCATAAAGGTTTGACAAGTTCGGATGTTATTGACACGGCTTTTTCTTTGCAATTGAAGGACGCGTCAAATATCATTGCTGAGGATTTGGCAAATTTAGTCGTAACCATAAAACAAAAAGCTTATCAATATAAAGATACAATTTGTATTGGGCGTTCACACGGTATTCACGCTGAAATTACGGCTTTTGGTATAAAACTTTTGAATTGGTTAGATTCTTTTGAAAGAGCATACAAAGACTTTCTTATTGCGGTTGATGAAATTTCTATTGGTCAAATTTCAGGTCCTGTTGGCACTTACAGTAATGTGCCAATGGAGATTGAGCAAAAAACTTGTGCATATTTAGGTTTGAAGCCTGCAAAAATTTCAACTCAAATTATTTCGCGCGATGTTTATGCGCGCTATATGAACGAGCTTGCAATGATTGCGACCTTGATTGAACAATTCGCAACAGAGGTTAGAAATTTGCAACGAACAGAGATTTTTGAGGTTCAAGAAGGTTTTTCTAAGCATCAAAAAGGTTCATCAGCTATGCCACACAAACGAAATCCAGTATTGTGTGAAAATCTTTGTGGCTTGGCTCGTGTTGTTAGAGCTAATTCTCAGGTCGCAATGCAAAACGTTGTGCTTTGGCATGAAAGAGATATTTCGCATAGTTCAGCTGAGAGAATAATTTTCCCAGATAGTACGATTTTGATTGATTTTATGCTAAATCGTTTTAATTCCGTTGTGCAAAATTTGGTTGTACACGAAAAAAATATGGAGAAAAATACAAATTTATATGGCGGAATTATTTATTCTCAAAAGGTTCTGCTAAAACTTGTGGAAAAAGGTTTATCGCGAGAAGAAGCGTATGAAATTGTTCAAAGAAACGCGCTAAACGCGATTGACGAAAGTGGAAATTTTAAAGAAAATCTTTTCAGAGATGATGTTGTTCGTGAAAAACTTTCAATTGACGAAATTGATGAATGTTTTAACGCGCAAGATTACTTAAAATACGTCGATAGAATATTTGCAAAATTTTAAGTATGTAATAAAATATTTATATTAATTTGATATTTATAAAAGGTACATAAATATGACTAAAATTAAATTACCGCAACGATTTGTAGATTTTGTGACCTCTTCAAAATTTATTGAAGTTTCGTCATTTCTTGTTTTTACGTTGGTAATGACGCTTATTATTTCATCTCAAAACTTCTTGTTTCAACAAATTGTTGAAAATGGGATTAGCAGACGCGACGTTATTGCAGAAAAGACAATAGTTGTAGAAGATACAAAACGTACAGAACAACACAAAAAAGAGGTTGCTCAAAAGGTTGAACCTATTTTAACGGTAACTGAAGACGATTTTATTAAAAATAATTTGTCATATTTGCAAAATTCTATTTTGAAAATTCGTCAAAAAGATACGCCAATGACTACTAAACGCGAAGAAATTGGCTTGTTATTTGATTCAGAAGACTCAAAGAGAAATTTTGTTATTACGTATTTATTAAAAACTCCAGAAGACGATTTGAAGGTTCTTTTTGACAAGTCAAAATTAACTCTTATCAACGTTTTGAACGCGGGTATTAGTGAAAAAGATTTTGACAAACAGTTCTTGAAACAAATTATCAAAAAACACGTGGCAAACGATGTTTCAAGAAGTCAAACAACAGTAATATCAGCACTTTTAGAGCAAGTTTTGGTTCCAAACTTGGTCGTTGATGAGTTTGCAACAGAAATTGCAAGAAAAAATGCTCAAAACGCGGTAAAACCTTATGAAGTAACTTTTGAAAAGGGCGAAAAAATCTTATTTGAAGGTGAACCTGTTACAAAACTAAAAAGAGATGCTTTAAGACAAGCTGGTTACAACTTAGTAGAGTTGAATTTCAACGGTTTGTTGGGAATTTTCTTGATTGTTGCGTTTTCAACTTTTGCATTTTTAATGTATAAAAATATTTTTGAAAAAAATAATATAAATAGAAATCAAATGCTGATTATTTCAGTGGTATCGCTAGTGTTGGCATTGATGACGGTGTTATTGCCAACGGGCTTCTCGCCATATATTTTGCCATTTCCAGCGTTTGTAATGATTGTGTCTATTTTTACAAATCCAAGAGTTGCATTTGTTTCTGCAACCTTGATGTTAGGGCTTGTAACTTTGGGTATGCATTATGATATTGAGTTTATGACATCATTTATGTTGTTGAATATGGTTTCTGCAATGTTTATGGCACAAGTTAATTTTACAAGACGTGTAGATTTAATCCGCTCAGGCTTATATATCGCTTGTGCAGGCGCAATGTTTGTTGCAAGTATCTATATGCTTGAAAAATTCTTGATTGATATTGAAAACGTAGTTATTGCACGTGATGCCGTATTTGTATTCTTAAACGGCGTTGTAAGCAGTATGGTTGTTTTAGGCGTTTTACCATTGTTAGAAAATGTGTTCAAAATCGTTACTCCATACGGTTTGGCTGAACTTGCTGACCACAACCAACCAGTGCTAAAACGTTTACAAATGGAGGCTCCTGGAACTTATCACCATAGTCTTATGGTTGCAAACCTATGCGAAGCTGCCGCAGAAGCAATTGGCGCAAATCCAATTTTGGCAAAGGTTGGCGCTTATTATCACGATATCGGTAAATTAAAACGACCATTCTTTTTTGTAGAAAACCAATCATCTTTTGGCATTGAAAATCCACATAACAAGCTAAATTCAAGATTGAGTAAAATGGTTGTAACTTCTCACACAAAAGACGGGGTTGATTTGGCGAAGAACGAATACAAATTGCCTCCAATTATCTGTGATTTTATTTTGCAACACCACGGCGAAGGTTTAGTAAGTTACTTCTACAATCAAGCGATTAAAGAAGAAGGTGCTGAAAACGTTAAGAAAGACCAATTCAGATATCCTGGACCTAAACCAAAAACAAAAGAAACTGCAATTTTGATGATTGCTGACGCAGTTGAAGCCGCTGTAAGAGCTATGAATGCTACAACAACAGAAGAAATTGAATCTATTATAAACAAAATTATTGACGAAAGAATTAATGATGACCAATTATCTGATTGTCCTTTAACTCTTGCGGATTTAAAAACTATTGCTGCAACCTTCAGCCGTATTTTGAGAGGTAATCAGCACGATAGAATTAAATATCATGAAAATATTGCAGAAGAATTTAATAATTCAAAAGTAGTTCTTCCAAATCAAATGCATATTATGGATAAGGAAATGGAAGACAAGGTTAGAAAGCTGGAAAACGGAAATAATGATTAAGCCAACAATAAATATTTTTAGTGAAAATATTTATCCTGACTGGGATGTAAACCAAGCAAAATTGATTAACATTGCTCGCTCTGTGTTGGAATACTACATTGCGCGTCCTGATATTTTTGAACATTCTTGCTTGTATAATCAAGAGTTTGATACGATTTCTTTTGATATTCTTTATTGTGACGGCGAAAAAACTCATCAAATTAATAAAGAATACCGCGATAAGGATTATGTTGCGGATATTATTACGTTTGCAATTTTTGCAGATACTGAACCTGAAGAAAGATTTATTTTTGACAACGAAATTAATTTAGGCGAAATTATCTTGGCGCTTGATAAAATTACTCAAAGCGCGCAAGAAAAAGGTGTTACTCGTGAGGAGGAACTTTGTTTTCTAGTTGCTCACGGAATAATGCATTTACTTGGATTTGACCACCAAACAGAAGAAGATTATAATTTTGTTGTTGAGGCGCAAAAGTTAGCGTTGAATAAAATAAAGGATAAAAATGTCTAGATATAAGTCGCAAAATATTTTTCATACTTTTAAGAATGCTGGTCGTGGAGTTAGAATTTCAGTGAAATCTGAGCGTAATATTAAAATCCACTTTTTTATGGCGTTTTTAGTGATATTGTTTGCGCTATTGTTGAGAATGAGCGTAACTCGTGTATGTATTTTGGTCATTGCGATTTCAAACGTTATGGTTGCAGAGTTTATTAACACAAGTTTGGAGTTCGGTTTAGACGCTGTTTTTCACAACCGTTATTCAAAACTTGTTGGCATGGCAAAAGATATTTCTGCTGGTGCAGTAATTGTTGCAAGCATTTTTAGCGCAATCATAGGTGTGTTGCTATTTGGGGCTGAAATTTTAAGAAGATTTCCTATTCAATTTTAGATGCACCAGTTTTTTCAACCATTAAGGTTTTGATTTCTGAGTGAATATTTAGGTTATCCCAAATTTCTTTTACTGTGTTTCTAATTCCTTCGATGTTATTTTTGTGTGAAATAACGATAATTGCAGGACCAGCACCACTTATAACTGTGCCAAGAACATTGTCGTTATGTTTGAAAGCTTCTTTTATTTCCTTAAACCCAGGGATAAGTTTTTCTCTGTAAGGTTGGTGTAATCTATCTTCCAAAGATGCTTTCATCAGTTTTGTATCTTTAGTATCAATTGCGTGGATAAGCATTGCGTATTTTCTTGCGTTGAATTTTGCGTCCTCAAGAGAATAACTTTCAGGCAAAACTGAGCGAGAAATGTTTGTTGCAAGCTCAAAATCTGGTATGCAAACAGTTATATGCCAATCTTCAGGCCAATCTAATCTTCTATAAATAACAGAACCGTCGTCCTCCATTGATGACATTACAAGTCCGCCTAAAATTGCAGGTACAACGTTGTCTGGGTGTCCTTCTGCTTCTGTCGCGATTGATAATAACGCTGCTTCATCAGCAGGGAAGCCTAAAAGTTCGTTTGCTGCCATTAGACCGCCAACAATAACTGAAGCTGAGCTTCCTAGACCTTTTGCAATCGGAATATTTGCTCTGATATTGATTTTTAGCTGAGTTGCGTCTTGTCCAACAAGGTTGTAAAGCATTTCTACTGCTTTATAGACGATATTATCTTTGTCCTCTGGAATATTGTTTAATTCAAGAAGTTCAGAGTTTTCAATATCCTGCATTACGTTAATTTCAATTCCTGTTGTGCTAGGCATAACAGTTTCTTCAATAGTAATAATGTTATAAATAGGCAACGCCAAGCCAAGGCTATCGAAGCCTGGACCTAAATTTGCAGTTGTAGCTGGAACTTTATAACTTACTTTCATATTACCTATTTTAGCATAGACACGTTTATTTTACCTAGTTTTGCTGATAAATCATCAATGTGGTGAACTAAGTAAACATAAGGTTCTAAATCTTTTTCGTTTAAATCAATTATTGCGCCCCATTCGGCTCTTCCATGGTGGGCTGCAACCATTCTTGCGACTTTTTTAAAGCCGTTTGTCATACAAAGACAATAACCGTATTGAGAGTGAGTTAACCAGTCTTTTCTAAAATCTTCGTTATAATCAATAAGACCAGTTTCTGTATCAACGGTGTATTCGTAGATTTTGCCCATATCGTGCATTATACAAGCAGCGTATAGGCTATCTAAATCAACTCTTTGAAATACTGTATTTGCAATTTTTTCTGCGATTTCTAAACATTCATAAGTGTGAACAAGTAATCCGCCAATGTAGTTGTGGTGCATCATTTTAGCTGCTGGTGCAATTCGTAATTCTTGTTCGTGTTCTTTTATGTAATTATTTAGAAAATCTTTCAATTTTGTATCAGAAATTTGTTCAATAAAAGATAAAATTCCTGTGTAATAAAAATCTGTTTGTTCTTTAGTTAAACCTGTTTGAGCTTCTTCCACCAATTCTAGAGCTGAAACTAGGCAGTTGTTGAATTTTTCATTAAAACTACCAGAAACAATTCTAAGTTTGTTTCCGCTTCTGAATAATTTTGCGTCTAGTCGGTTTAGTGTTTCTTCCCAAAGGATACAGTTTAAAAGCGAGTTATCTTCTGGGTTTTTGAGTTGAAGTTTGCCCATTTTTGTTCCGGCTTTTGTGTCGCCTACAGAAAAAGTAACAACTTCGTATATGATTTCTGTGCTAAACATAATCCCTCATTTCTAAATAAAGTATATCACAAATATGAAATAAAACTTCATGTTATTGAAACATTGGAAAAATTGTTTTAAAATGTAGATATGAAAAGATTTTTGCTAATATTTTGTATAATGTTTTTGGCGAATACGGCTTATGCGGTTGAATTTGCACCGTTAGAAGCGCCTAAAAAAGAAGAAGCAAAAACTGAAACAGAAGTTCCAAAAGGTTTATTGAACGACGAAAATTACAAAATTAAAGGTAGAGTCGAATATAATCCGCAAGGAACTTTATTTTTGGACGAAGATGAAACTTTAAAAGTAAAAATTGATAAACCGAAAAAATTTGCGTCAAAATCAGTTTTGAAAGAAAAAGATTTGTTTACTGTTATTGAGCAACAAAAACATTATGTAACTCCAAAAGTTGATGAATACTTGATTGAGCCGTCTTTTGGTACTTTAGAATATAAAGCAGGTGATAATTTCAAATATGGTACAACTTTTGGCACAGAATTAGATACCGCTCAATTGGAATATAAAACAAAGTTGTTTGCAAGATATGATAATAGATTTATCGGCTTGACTACTGCGTTAGGCAAGGATGCATATACAAGTTCTGGACGTCAAATGGAGAGTGTTTATCTAATCCCAGAAATCAAATTAGGTAAAGGCTTTGTGCTAGTTGATGCATTTAAAGCAAATCCTTCTTATGAACGTCATAGAAATGAAATTATTTTACAATATAGTCCAAAAATTCATAATACCAGAGAAAATCTTTCTTTTGAAGCTGGAATGGGACAAACAACTTACTACAAAACAGGCGATCAATATTATCAATTTTCGTTTTCTACGAAGTTTAAATTTTAACTTGTTTGTGTGAGTTTATTGTATTAGAATTAGACAAAGGTATAAAATGGATAAAGACAAAATTTCTAGCAAAAATAAAAGGAAACCGAAAAGAAAGACTCCGAGTGCTAAAATTACGAGTCTAGATTCTGTTAGAAGTAAGGCTAAAGACAAGAATAAAAAGCATAAAACGCAAGTAAATGTTTACTATTCTTTCCTTACTATCGTTTTATTGATTTGCCTTATTCAAATTGGATTTAGCGCAATTTTAAACATTACAAAAACGATTTCGTATCATACAAAAATTGTTCAAATTAAGAAAATGAGAGATGACGCTGAGGCTAAAAACAAAAAGCTTAAGCGCGAAATCAAAGAATTTTCATCAACTGCCAGCTTGGAAGCTATCGCTAGAAACAACTTAAAAATGGCTGGTGAAGACGAAGTTTTGATTATTATTAACGATAATAACCAAGAGGAATTGGAAAAAACTTCAAAGAAGAAAAAAGGGATATTCAAAAATGACAAACAATGAAGTATTGGAATATATAACAAAATCCTTTGATTTGAAAAGACAAGGGTTTTACAAGCCTGCAATTGAAATGCTTTACAAGGCTTTGACAATTGAAAATAACAATGTTGAAATTCTATCGCAGTTGGCAGAGTTGTATTATCTATTGGAGAACAACCAAAGGGCAATAAATTATATCGAAAAAACACTTGAGTTAAACCCTGTTCATATTGATTGTTTGAAATTGATGAAAAAAATCTATATGAACGATGAAAACTATGTTGAAGCTCAAAAAGCTGCGGTTAAAATTTTTGATATAAATCCGACAAAAGAAAATTTAGCGATAAGACTTGAAATTTTGAATAAAATTAACGACTTTGAAAC
>CAVCIX010000024.1:0-19164 GCA_963602505.1 Anaerovoracaceae bacterium
GCTGACATTCCCATAGTGCTAACTCCTTATATTAAGTTTGCTTTTCCCTTACATACTCTATATCGGTTCAAAAGCATGAATTCTTTAGGCTTTTGAGGTCTTTTGTTACATAACTTTACAATTAAATTCATGAGGCAGTAAAATCAATAACATGAGATTTTGCATGAAAAATTGCGTACTTATTTTTCTTCAAAATAACCGAAGGATTTTAGGGTTTTATCTTTTTTGCGCCAATCTTTTTCGACTTTTACCGTTAATTCTAGGTAAACTTTTTTCTCAACAATTTCTTCAAGTTCAAGTCTAGCTTGGGTTCCGATTGTTTTTAGTAGCGAACCATTTTTGCCAATTAAAATTCCTTTTTGGCTTTTGTGTTCACAAAAAATTGTTGCATAAATTTTGTCGATGTTTTCTTCTTCTCTGTAATTATCAATCATTACTGCGATTGAGTGAGGAATTTCATCTTGCGTATTAAGCAGAATTTTTTCCCTAATAATTTCAGATGCAACATCTCGCATGGATTCTTCTGTCAAAACGTCTTCTGGGTAAAGTAGGTCGCCTTCTGGAAGTTTTTTGTAAATGTTATCTAGCAAAGTATCAATATTTCTGCCTGTTTTAGCGGAAATTTTAACTGTTGGATAATTCTTTTCAAAAAGAGTTTTGTAACTCATCAAATTTTCTTCGACTTTTTGAAGTTTTTTGATTTTGTCCAATTTGTTCAAAACGATAATTACTGGCATTTCTGTTTTTGCGATGATATTTTGCGCAATCCATTTATCGCCTTTGCCTGCTGGGTCAGAGCCGTCAACAAGGAATAAAACTACGTCGCTATCAGGCACTGCAACTTTTGCCTCGTCAAGAAGAAATTCGCCCAATTTGTTTAAAGGTTTGTGTACCCCAGGGGTGTCAACAAAAACGATTTGACCTTGTTCGTTTGTCAAAATACCTTTAATTCTTTTTCTTGTTGTTTGGGCTTTATCTGTCGTAATTACGATTTTTTGACCAAGAATTTGGTTCAAAAGAGTTGATTTTCCGACGTTTGGTCTGCCTATAATTGTTACAAATCCGCTTTTCATAATTTTAGGATAACATAAACATGATTATAATTTTTTATATACCTCAAATGTAGTATTTTTCTAAAAATTTATATCATTTTTATAATAATAATGTTAATATTAAACTCAGGAGATAGTCCGTGAAAAACAAAGTAGTAAGATATAGTTTAATATTGACTGCATTGATGCTTGCGCCAGTTTTTGCTGCTGGTGATTACAACAATGAGTTGGTCAAAATGGACTTGGACCAAACCTCTGACGGTGCAGTAAAAGTCAATATTTACACGGACAAACCTTATAACGAACAAATTATTGTAAACAAAAAACCTGATAACAAATACGTTATTTTGTTGCCTGAAACAACAAATACAATGAACGTAAAACCTGATATTTCTGGGGTTTCTAGTATAAAAAATGTTGATGTTAAAACTCAACAATATTCTTCACTTCCAGGAAAAGGTTACACAAAGATTACAATTGATAGCAAAAAGCCTATAGAAGTTGTTCCAAAGGCTTTTGTAACAAAACCTGTTCAAACAAAAACTACAAAAGGAAACAAACCTTCTGTATCTGCACAACAGGTTCAAATGGCTTTGCCACAAAGAGTTTTGAACCAACAAAGACCAATGACAAATTCTGATTTCGTACCGTCTTACGAACGTCAAAGACATGTAAATCAGCAAAATTACGTGGCAACTCCGCAACAGACTGTTACTCGTAGAGAAGCACCTCAACAAACTGTTCAAAGAACAGTTCAACAATATACTTCTCAACCAGTGCAACAAGTTCAACAATCTGTTTCATCTGTAACACAACAATCGCAACAAACACAAGTAGCAACTACAACAGACAACTCTGCTTTAACTCAAAATGAACAAGTTGCCCTAGAAGATAACAGTAATCAAGCAGTTGACGACGCAAATCAACAACAACTTGCAACTGACGATGATGATATTACAGAAGACGAATTAGCGTTTTTCAAAAAAATTATCAGATTTAAACAAAAAGTTGCGAAAAAAATAAAAAGTTTACTATCTGTAAGAATATCTTTCTCTTCAATCATAACTGTATTACAATTTATATTGTTAGTAGTACTAATTAAAATAATTGGAGATTTAGTAAAAAGAATTCAGTATCCGACAGAAACACCGTCTGTAACAAGACGATTGATTCACGATAATGATGAAACTTTTGAACAAGCGTATCCGTCATATTCAAATATGGACGTGTACAACACGAACAGAAGTAATTTTGAGGAGGATAGCAAGGAAGGATTTAATGTCGCACCGCTTTCTACTCCGCTAAATTACAAAACAAAAGTTAATAACAATAGTCCTTATTCAATGGATACAAATTACCGTACACCACAAGCTTATCCGACTAGAAACGATTTTTACAAACCTCTAAACGAAATTAATGAGGAAGATAAAATGTCAATTTTCGATGAAAATTCTCAAGATATAGAAAAAGCGATTTTCAAAAATCCTTTGACTCAAATTAGCAAACATGACGAAGAAACTTTGTTTGACGAGGTTGAGCCAGCAGAGGAGAACACTCCGTTTGCAGAAGACAATTATGCGATTAAAGAAAACGAAGGTTTCTTCAATTACGGTCAAACTTCTGGAAACGATGAAGACTTCTTTATCTTTGAAGATGAAGACGAGGATGAAGACGCTGAATATCAAGAGGATTACGTTGATGAGGACGAAGACCCTGACTACGATGAGTACGACGAAGACGATGACGAAGAATACGAGGACGACTCTGAGTACGAAGAAGAATATGAAGATGAAGAGGTAGCAGAACAAACGCCTCAACAACAAGCTTCAGTTGACCCATTTGAACATTTAAGTGTTCAAGCAAAATACGTAATCGACTCAAACAGAGGTTTTGCACAAGTTAACGTTGACGGAATTAACGCTCTTATCGGCTATGTAGGCTCAAAAATCAGTGTTATTCGAAAATTCAAAGAAGATGTAAAAGGTTCTATGCAGGTTAGATTGAACGAACAACCTGATGCAGAAACTATGATTTATATTATAAAATTAGGTAGCTACAAAACTCTTGTTGAGGTAAAACCTAATAGTATAAGACAATTGCTAGATTTATAGTATTATGAAACGATTATTTGTTGCTCTATTATTGATTATGACTCTTTGCAGTGCGTGCGGAAAACGCGAGGACAAAGAGGTTATTAAGTTTGCAAGTTGGGGTTCACAATCTGAAATTGCAATATTAAAGCCAATTATAGCAGAATATGAAAAACAAAATCCCAACGTGAAAATTGAGTTTATGCATATTCCGCAAAATTATTTTCAAAAAATTCATCTTCTTTTAGCCTCAAATATGGCTCCAGATGTTATTTTCATGAATAATCTCTATTTGCCAGTTTATGCTGATTTTTTAGAGGACTTAACTCCGTATATTGAAAAAGATGTGTTTTATGAAAAAGCTTTGCAGGCACTAAGTTTTGACGGAAAAATTCTTGCAATTCCGCGTGATGCGTCGAATTTGGTTGTGTATTATAACAAGGATTTATTTAAAAAATATAATATCTCAATGCCAACTGAGAATTGGACTTATGAGGATTTGTTAAAAATAAGTCTAGAATTTAAAAAACACGGCATTTTTGGAATAAGTTTTGAAGAAAATCCACTGTTTTACTTGCCATATCTGATGAGTGAGGGTGGTGGAATTTTGTCCGATGATTTGAAAACGTCAATTGTAAATGAGCCACAATCTCAAAAAGGGTTGAAGTTTTACGCTGATTTAAGAAATAAATATAATGTAGCGCCTAAAAAGTCGCAAAGTGCAAGTATGACAATGGCTCAGATGTTTTTGAACGAAAAACTTGCGATGCACTTATCAGGTCGTTGGCTTGTTCCAAAATATCGCGAAAGCGCAGAATTTGACTGGGATATCATTAATTTTCCAAATGGTGATTTAGGAAGTATTGTTCCTATGGACGCGTCAGGTTTAACCGTTTATAAACGGTCAAAAAATAAAACTCAAGCGATAGATTTTGTTAAATTTTTGTCTTCAAAAGAAAATGTTCAAAAGCTTTCTAAAAGCGGGTTAATAACCCCAGCAAGACGTGATGTAGCTAATTCTGATGAGTTTCTTGCTGGCATGCCAAAATCCTCGCATATATTTTTAAAAACGATTGAAACATCAAAACCAACTCCAGTTTCAAAAGATTACAGAGAATTTACCGACAATTTGGCAAAACAGCTAGAACCGTTGTTTAATGGTGAACTGTAAGTTGACTATGAAAATAAGAAGGCGCGCGAAAGTGAAACTTTCGCGCGCCTTCTTATTTATAAATTAATTATTCTTCTTCAGTTTGTTTTAGAGCGCTTGTGTCGATATCAAGTTTTCCGTCTGATTCGTGTAACAAGGTTCTTGCTACTGCTGCTGGGTAGAAGGAAATTCCTTTAAGTTCGCCACTGTTAATACGTCTGATTACTTCGTCGATGTATTTTTGAGTGTTTTCCTTCATTTCAGGGTGTTCGTCAACCCAATCGCCTAGAGAAATACTGCTTCTTGTGTGGTTGCAACCACCGCATTCTAGCAAGTAGTTTGAAACGTTATCTCTGCCACCTTCTGATTGAGGGTGAATATGTTCAATTGTGCCAACTGAAAGTTTTACAAGTCTTTCGCCGATTTCTTTATGACCTCTTTCTGCATATTTTACGATGAATGCGCTTACGTCGTTTTGTGAAGTAGGCATTTTTTCTGCTTCTTTTGTCATTTGTTTGTAAATTTCTTCGTTAGAAATCTTTGGAGCTAAGTCTTTTACGTCTTTTACAAAGGTTTTACGTTTGAATTTGATTTCTTTATCGTTTGAGCAAACAAGTTTTCTTGTAATGTCAGTAACTTTTTTAACTTCTGCTTGTTCTTTTTCTGAAAGACCTTTTGCAAGAGTATCCACTGTATCAAGAATTGTGTTTTGTTTTTCTTGAAGCATTTTTAAATGTGGCTCTTTGTGCATGTTCAATAATGTTTTAAAATCTGTGTTTGGTTTTTCTTTCGACCAATCTTTTAGCAAGTTGAAACATTCTTTTTCAACTGGATGCATATATTTTTCGTAGTCGTTCAAGGTTTCAACTGCTTGAGAACTACTATGACCAAGTCTTTTTGACACTGCGTTCATATCTTTTTGAGTCATCATTTCAACCCCACAACAAGGGCAAACAATGTGTCCTAAACCTCTGATAGGCTCATCGCCTTTGTAACCAGTGAAAGAAATGCTTTCTGCTCTTGCTGGTGCTTGAGGAAGAGTTGTTCTTTCAAAAGTATCAGGTTTTGTTGCAAAATTTACGTGAAATCTTGGTTGATAATTTTGTTGATTTTGTACTTGTTGAGTTTGTTTTGTTGCGAATGCTGAGAATAATTTAATTGGTTGTATCATTTCCTTTTTTCCTTATTTTTTTATGCAACAAGTGTCAAGTGTTTTTTTGCAGTTGTTTTAGGACTGTTTTTTTCGCTTTTGGCTTGTGTTTTTTGTGTAATTTGTTCTTCTTGTTTTTTAACTTTTGCTAATCCTTGAGAAATTTCTTTTTTGCTTAAATTTAATTTAGATGTGTCTAATTTTACTAATCCGTTTGATTCTTCTTCAATTGTTTTTGCGATAATAATTGGATATACTTTGCAGTTTTGAAGAGCTTTTCCAGAATTGATTTTTTTGATTACTGCATCAAGATAAGCTTGCATGTTGTCCTTGATTTGAGGATTTTTTTCAATCCATTTATCAAGAGGCATGTTTCTTCTGCGAGTATTCCATTCTTTACTTGCGTAAAGGTAGTTAGAATAGATGTTTTCGCCACCTTTTGATTTGTCTTGTGGGTGACGAGGCTTAACGTGTTCAAGTGAACCAACAGAAGGTTCTACTAATGAAATTCCGATTTGGTATGGTGTTTTTTCTAATTTTGTTTTAGGGTCTTTTTGCGTAAATTTAATGATGAAGGCGCTCATGTTATCGTGTGCACGAGGTAATTCTTCAGCGATGTTTTGTAACCCTTTTGCAGAGTCTTTGTCTGCCATGTTGTTTGTAATTACATTTAATTTTTCCATAAATCTTCTTCTACGGAAAATGTAATTTTCATCTTGTTCGTCAATGATATCAATGGCTTCGTGCAAAAGTTTGTCAACTTTTTCGTTGTCTTTTTTGTCTTTTACATTTTTTCCATTGAAATCAGACATTCTGTTTAAAATGTCATACTCTTGTTGCTTAACGATTTCCAAGTGTTGTGGTCTTACTTTGTCCAATAGTTGTCTTAAATTTTTATTTGGGTCTTTTTTGCTTAAATCTTCGATTAAATTGAAAACTTGTTTTTCAACTGGGTGCATTCTGTCTTCAAAAGGTTTCAACAAGCGAACTGCTTGTTTGCTAGCACCGCCCAAGTTTTCCTTGTTTAAATGAGAAATTTCTTTTCCGTTAATAACTCGTGTACCACAGTAAGGACAAGGCACATCGCCTAATTCTCTAATGCTTTTTCCAACAATTGTGTCGTCAACTGATGTAAATGAAATGTTCGCAACTGAATTTGAACGAACAAAAGTATCAGCTTTTAATAATGATTGCATGCGAATAGGGTTTGTTTGGCAATTGTTACCAAACATGTTCTTTTGAACACTATTCAAAGACACACTAATCGGATTAAGCATACCTATACATGTCCCGTGAAGAATTTTTATTGCCTTTTTTTAGGGGGATTTTAACAAATGTTTACAAGAAATTTTAAACCTTTTTTAAAACCTTTTCTAGTCGTTTTAATTTTTGTTTATCAGTTCCAATTCCGCATAAAAGCATTGTAGATTTCTCGTTTGTGCGCTCGTCTTCAATTCCGTTTTCAAAAAGTTTTTCTGATAGCTCAAAACCACTCAAATTTTTGTGCTTTATTAAGATTTTTGTTATATCACCGTCAAAAAATTCAAAATTTTCGCAATTTTCTTTCAATTTTTCGATATTTTTAACCAAATCTTCAATTTTTTCTCTGCCTTTTTGAGAATTTAAGTAATTGATATTTTTTTCAATACTCATAAGCAAAGGATAACTTGGAGAAGTTGTTGTGATTTTCGCCAAACTGTTTTTGATATCTAAATCAGTGTTTGTGTGTAAAAGTGCAGTCGGATTTAATCCTCCAGCAGTTTTGTGTAGTGATTGAATAGTGAAATCTGCAATATTTACGGCACTTTGAGGTAATTTTTCTGAGAATGGATAAAGTGCACCATGCGCCTCATCGACAATTAAATAAGTATTGTGATTTTTGCAGATTTTTTGAATTTCTTGAATATCAGAAACAACACCTTCATAGCTTGGAGATGTTACAATGACTGCTTTTATAGAGTTTTTTGATAAAATTTCTTCAATTTTTTGAGGGTTTGCAGATTTGTAAATTCCCCAGTTTTTGTCTTTTTCAAGTGTGTAAAAAATAGGATTTGCGCTAGCCAATTCAACTGCATTTTTGTGGCATGGGTGCGCGTTATCCCAAATTAAAACATTATCACCCTTGTTTGTACAAGCTAAAACCGCAGTTATAACACCGCTTGTAGAACCATTTGTAAGAAAAACAGTCTGCTTTGTTCCATAAATTTTTGACGCATTTTTTTCTGCTAAATCAAGCGCCTCTTGTGGGTTGTGAGTGTCTGTTTCTGAAATGTCGTATTTATAAAATTGTTCAAATTTTGAGGTTATAAAAAAGCGCTGAGAGTGGCTAGGAGTAGTGAATAACGCAGTTCTGTATCTCTTTTTTAATAGATTTATTAAACTCATTATTCTTTACTTTCTTCGGTTGCTTTTTCTTGTGCTTGCGCTTCAGCGTTTATTTTATTGATTTCTTCTTGTTCCTCGTCAGTTAATTCAGTGTCTTTAGAACTGCTAACGTTATTCAAGCCTTCTTCCTTCATAATTTCGTCAAGAAGATTGTTTACATAACCCATGCTATTTGCTTTTTTGACTGGTTTAGAGGTTTCTATCATAGAGCCAACAAGCCAACCTAAACAGTACATAATGATTACTGCGGGGATAACTTTTGAACTAGATGCAATGAGCGAAGTGTAGGTTATTCCGCCATTTTCAAAAAGCGAAAACCCTCCAAAAACAAGAACTGACAAACTTGCTAAAAATAGAGCTATTTGAGATTTATATTCTATTTTTTTCTTCATTTTTATTTGTTTTTGTCTTCCATGTTTTTGTTCATACAGTATTGGATTAATGTCATCTTATCGACATTGCTTTGGTTAACGAAACGTCCAGAAAGTCTGAATTTACCTGTGTCTAATTTTTCCATTCTGATTGGTTGTAACCAGCAGTAAACAGTTTGGTCTTCACCTAAATCAATTTTAATTTTGTATTCGTTATCAAGGTTGATAGATGAATCGGTTGTGAATTTCAAACCACCTGCTGACAAGTCAAGAGTTGAAATGTTGTATTCATTTCCTTCTTTATCTGTCATTGTTGTTTCAATGATAAACGAAATACGTGTAAATTGACGTCTTTGTAAAAATCTATGTTTTGTTGGGTTTGCGATAAATAATTCGTTATTTTTTACTTCTGATGCGTAAGAGCTGAAGAACAAAATTCCGTTTGGTGTTTGTGAATAAAAGTCGCAAATATGATTTTGGTTAACACCAGTTGTAGGGTATTTCATTTTCATTCTGAATCCCTTGTCTGAAACCTCTGTTACTGCACCTTTATTAGTAAAATTAAAATCTTTTGGTACGATTGTTACATTTTGGTCGATTTTTACTAATTCGTTCATCTATAAACCTTTCTATACTGCGTTTCTCATTACTTTTACAATACCCACCGATTTTACCTTCACGTTTGAGCTAATTTCATTATACGACATAATTGAAAATTGTGGGTAATAATTTTCAATTAGATTTCTAAAAGCAAGTCTGATTGGTGAAGAACAAAGAATAACTGGCTGGCAACCGTAAGTCGTAATTGCCTTTTTAATTTCGTTATCCAAGCTATTAAACAATTGTTTTGAGTAAGTTGGATCAACCGTTAGGCTCTGACCATCTGGACTTACCCCTTGGGCTAATGTCCTTTCAACCTCAGGTGAAAGGATAATAGCCATAAGTTCACCATTGTCTGCAACATTTTGTTTGCAAATGTTTCTTGCTAAGGCTTGACGCACTTTTTCAGTTAAGAAGTTGTAATCCTTGCTGAATTTAGATTGCAAGCTGATTGTTTCCAAAATAGTCTTCAAGTCACGAACTGTAACTCTTTCACGCAACAAGTTTTGAAGAATTTGTTGAATATCGCCGATAGTCATATCCTTCAACAAGTCATCAACGTATCCGTCAGAAACTTCTTTTCTCAAGTTGTCAACAAGTTGTTGAACGTCATTTCTTGTTAAGATGTCTGCTGCGTTCTTCTTAATAACTTCTGTCAAGTGAGTTGATAATACGGCAGAAGGGCTTACAACAGTGTAACCGTAAGCTTCTGCGTAATCTTTTTGGTCTTCTTCAATCCACAAGGCAGGTAAGCCAAACGCAGGTTCTATTGCGCTGATACCCTTGATGTTAGGGTTATCTTCTCCGCCCATTGCGTTCATTGCAAGACTTCTGTCTGGATATACTTCACCAGCCTCAACAGGAACGCCTTTTAACTTGATTTGATAAGTATTTGGTGATAATTGAAGGTTATCTCTTACACGGATTGAAGGCAAAACGATACCTAAATCTAGCGCGGTTTGACGTCTAATTTGTGCGATACGTTCAAGTAAATCGCCACCCATTTCGACGTTCAAAAGTGGTACAAGTCTGTAACCTACTTCGATTTCGATAGTTTCTACGCTCAATAACTCCATAACGCTTTCGCGTGTAGCTTTTTTATTATTTCTTTTGCCAGATTTCGCAGCTTTTTCAGCCTCTTCTTTAGCAATACGCTCTGCTTCCTCGGTTTTTTTCTTGTCTGTGTATTTGAAATATCCCCAACCGCCAGCGGTCAAGCCGATTATGAAGAATGGAATTGTTGGCATACCTGGAACAATGCCCAAGAACATTAATAAACCTGCTACAACGCCAAGAACACGTGGGTCGGAGAACATTTCTTTGCCGATATCTTGAGATAAAGATTCGTCCTTACCGCTTGCACGAGATACGATTAAACCTGTTGCAGTTGAGATTAACAAAGCTGGAAGTTGTGATACAAGACCATCACCAACTGTTAAAATTGTGTAAGTTGTTAGTGCGGTTTGAAAATCCATTTTCATCATTACTAAACCGATGATAAAACCGCCGACAATGTTGATAACAGTGATTAAGATACCAGCTGTGGCATCACCTTTTACGAACTTAGAAGCACCATCCATAGTACCGTAGAAGTCTGTTTCTCTTTCTAAAGCTTTTCTACGACGTTTTGCTTCTTCATCATCAATAAGACCAGCGTTCAAATCCGCGTCAATACTTAATTGTTTACCTGGCATTTTATCCAATGTAAATCTGGCAGTTACTTCAGCAACACGAGTTGCACCACCTGTGATTACCATAAAGTTAATCAATACCAGAATTACGAAGATTACGAAACCTACAACGTAGTTACCGCCAACAACGAATTCCCCGAAGGCGTTGATTACGCTACCTGCTTCACCATATAGCAAAATCAATCTTGTAGAACTTACGTTCAAACCTAAACGGAACAAAGTCGCGATTAACAAAACGGTTGGAAAGCTTGAATAATCAAGTGGCTCTTTTGTGTATAAGCACACTAACAAAATGATTACGGAAAGTGAAATGTTTACTGTTAATAAAATATCCAAAAGCGCAGGAGGAAGTGGCAATACCATCATTGCAACAATGAATACAAGCCCTACGGCAAGTGAGATATCGCTATTTTTCAATAATTCTGAAACTTTCCCGAAATTCATTTGTTACTTACTTCCCAAGTTAAGTGCGCTTTCCTTTGTTATAAACGTATGCAAGAATTTCTGCAACAGCTTGAAACATTTCTGATGGTATTATATCATTAATTTCAACTAATTTGTAGAGGGTTCTTGCAACAAGTCGATTTTCTACGATTGGAATGTTGTTATTTTGAGCAATTTCTCTTATCTTAAACGCAACAAAATCAACCCCTTTCGCCACAACGTAAGGTGCAGGTTTTACATTTCTATCGTATTTTAATGCGACTGCGTAATGTGTAGGATTTGTTACAACTACGTCAGCAGTCGGAACAGACGACATCATTTTTTGTTGTAACAACTGTTGACCCATTGCCCTAATTTTGCTCTTAATCTTAGGGTCCCCTTCTGTGTCTTTATATTCGTCTTTAACCTCTTGTTTTGTCATTTTTATGGATTTTTCAAATTGGTATGTTTGGAATTTCAAATCTAAAAATCCGATTACTAACATCGCCAAGCACATATTCAAGAACATTTGTGCCAAAATTGAGCCAATAACGCCGAAAACAACTGTTGGATCAGCCCCCAAAAGTGCGTAAAGTTCGTCAAGTCTTGAGTGTACTACTGAATATCCGCAAGCGCCGACAATTACTACTTTTAAAACAGATTTAACAAGTTCTACAAGTTTGTTTGGCTCAAACGGATTTAATAGTTTTTTTAATCCGTCAACCCATTTTTTTGGTGAAACGTTTTCAAATTTTGGCTTAATTTTGTCAAGTGCAAAAATTTGCCCAATTTGCATTCTTATTGAAACTGCGGTTAAAATAAAAATCGCACACATAAATGGCAATAATGCTTGTGCGGTAAGTTTTACATACGGCGCAAGAAGTCCCATAAATTCGTTTATATCAATACTTTTAGGGTTTAAATTTGTAAAGGAATGATAAAGTGCAACCTGCATTCTGTTCATCATCCAGCCCGAAAGAGCGCCTAACATAACAATCGCAATTGTGAAAGTTATAGAGGACATCAAATCCTTACTTTTGGCTATATTACCCTTTTCGCGTTCCTTACTTCGACGACGCGGGGTGGCTTCTTCGGTTCTATCGGCTCCGTCGTTTGCCATAGTTGTTCCTTACTTCCTTTCCGTTAAAAAATTCCCGCGACTTGCGTTAGTACTTTTTCCAAAATTATTCTTGAATATTCAGCTATCGGACGCATGAATATCATACATAAAACTAGTCCAACATATATTTTTAAAGGCATTGCTACCATAAATATGTTCATTTGTGGCATTAGTTTTGATACAAAACCAAGTAAAATATCTTTTATGAGTAAAACGCTGAAAATAGGCATCGCTATTCCAATTGCGATTGTAAACATTTGTCCTGAAATATAAATAATTTTTTGAACAAGTTGTCCGTCAAAAATAAAAGAATATCCAACAGGTACGTGTGCAAAACTGCTATATACTGCTGAAAATAGCCATTGATGAGCGTTTAAACTGATGAAAACCATTGCTAAAAGTAGCGTAAAGGCTTGCGAAATGATTGGCGAGCTTGCACCAGAAGCTGGGTTTAACGCTTGGCTTATGGACAAGCCCATTTGGATTGAAAACATATTTGCGCCAAGTTCTGCGGCTAAAAATACTAAGTTTGCGCAAAATCCGATGATGTATCCAATCGCAAATTCTTTTATCAAAACGCAAGTTAATCCTGGAATATCGTTAGGCATCATAAATTGAGTGTGGCTTTGTACAAACGGGTACAAAATAAACGCAATAAACGCAACTAGCCAAATTTTTACTTGCGCTGGAATTGGATATGTCGAAAACAAGGGCGCTGACGTAATTAGACCGCTTATTCTAGTGAAAACAGCCATAAATACTAGGATATTTGCAGGTGTGAAGATTTGAAGTAAATTAAAATCCACTTATTACCCCTTTTTATCCTATTAACCCAGGAATCATATCAAAAAATTCGTTTACTGTCGTGATTGTCAAATTCATCATCCAAGGCATTAAAACGATTAACGCAATTACGCCTGCAATGATTTTAGGTACAATTGTCAAAGTTGATTCTTGAATTTGTGTAATTGTTTGAAAAATACTGATTGCAAGACCTACAATGATACCAACAACCAATACTGGTGTTGAAAGCTCTAAAACCAGTACGAACATTTTTTGTAATAAAGTTATAACTATATCTTGATTCATTTAGTCCTCAATTCTAACTTGCCGCGGCAAATCCCTCAACAAGTGATTTTATGATTAAGTACCAACCGTCAACCATTACGAACATAATTAGTTTGAATGGCAGTGCAATTGTCGTTGGTGGCAAGAACATCATACCCATTGAAACAAGTACACTTGAGATTACGATATCAATTACCAAGAAAGGTAAAAAGATTACGAAACCAATTTTGAACGCAGTGTTTAATTCGCTGATAATAAATGACGGAATTAAAACGTAAGTCGGTACATCGTCAATATTTTTAGGCTTGTCAATCTTAGCCATTTTTATGAATAAGGCAAGTTCTTTTTCAGAAGTTTGCGCAAACATAAAGTTTCTAACAGGTTTGATACCTCTATCAAGGGCAGCCTGTTGCGTAATTTGGTTGTTCATATAAGGTTGCAAAGCTTCAGTATTGATTTTGTTGATTGTTGGAGCCATTACAAAGAAAGTTAAAATAAGCGCTAAGCTTATCAAAACTTGGTTTGGAGGCAATGAACCAGCACCCAAAGCTTGTCTTGTAAGCGCCAAAACAATTGCAATTCGCACAAACGCAGTTGTCATGATAAAAATACTTGGCGCTAATGTTAAAATTGTCAACCAAATAAGGATTTGAATACCGTTTGAAAAATCTTGCGGAGTGTTAGCTTGTTGCATTCCGATGTTAATATTCGGGAAAGACAAGGCTGCACTTGCCATTGGCGCAAACATAAATAGCGCACCGACGGTAAACATTACCTTTTTCAATAAATTTTTATTCATTTTATCCCTAATTTCTGATTTTGTGATAGTTTCCCACATTTATTCTAAAGGATTTTATTTTCTTGGGCTAGTTCTTAACGTTTGGTTACAAAGCGGATTTTCGACTCTGCCGAGCAAAAGTTGACTAAATGTCAAGTTTTGAGAGAGGGAGGCGCCGTAAAGATACCGCAATTCGTTACACTCATGCGGTATGACACCCACGGTTTTATGTCATGCTGAAGCACTAAAAGCACAAATTTGTAGTTGAAAATTCTATGTTCAGCATCTCCTGCAAGTCTTGAACATTAACAAGATTCTGAACATCGCAAGACTATTTCGAAAGCGTTCTTTGGATGCTTCAGAATGACAAGTTTTTCAAAAGGCTTGAAAAATAATTAAGCATGGTTTATACTGATAAAAAAGAGGATTTTGATTATGGCTGAAAGTGTTGTAAATAAAAGAACTCAACCTTCGGGGGGGGGGTAAAACCTAGTAGTAATGCGACTTTACACGAATGTGTAAAAACGTTTTTCGAGAGAGTAAAAACATTATGTCATCCTGAACTTGTTTGGCAAAGCGAACAAACGAAGAATGAGTTTTGTGAGCCTGCCTCCCGTGTGGCAGGATCTCACCAACCTGAGATGCTGAACATAGTCGATTTTATTAAATATTTGTTTGTTAAACGCTTCAGCATGACATATTTGAAGAAGGCAATTGCATTCACCCTTGCGGAAACATTGGTCGTAATGGGTATTATTGGCGTGGTTGCAGCGCTTACTATTCCGAACTTGAACCAATCAACTGGCGACAGAGAAAAAGTCGCTAGAGTAAAGAAAGCTTATTCAAACCTAGAGGACGCGTATGGTCGTGCAACTGCCGTTTATGGACCAATTGAGGAATGGTTCGTAAACGATAATAATGATGATGTGGTTATTAGAAAGCGTGCTTCGGAACGTTTTACAGAATTTATGAAAATATCAAAAACCTGCGAGGACGGTACGGGTTGTTTTTCAAAAGACTATACTAATGGATTGAGTTACTTATTAGCTGATGGTACGTCATTTGCGTTTGGAGAAATCTTCGGCGATTTTGTAAGTTCTTATGTTTCAGGCGATAATTCAATGGCATATATATTTATTGATATTGACGGACCAAAAGGTAAAAATGAGCTAGGCAAAGATATATTTTTATTTACAATATATGAAGATGGTTTATTCCCAAATTTAGGTAACCAAGAAAATTCTAGTTATTTATTTGATATGGATGTTTCAGATGAAAACTTTTATGGTTTGGGTGCTACAGCGTGGATTATTAAAAATGGCAATATGGATTACTTAAAATGTCCAGAGGAATTAGATTGGGAAACAAAGACGTCTTGCAAATGATGTCATTGCGAGGAGCGTAAGCGACGAAGCAATCCAAAAACATGTCATGCTGAAGCGCTAGATGTACAAGCTTGTAGTTGAAAGTTCTATGTTCAGCATCTCCTGCAAGTTTCGAACATTAACAAGATTCTGAACATCGCAAGACTATTCTGAATGCGTTCATTGGACGCTTCAGAATGACAAGATAGTGAGTTGTCTTTTGTGAATAGTGAATTGACTATCGTTGAAGGGTTGAACGGTTGAACGGCTTAAAGGTTAACCTTTCAACCCTTAAGCCGTTCAACTATTCAACTGTTAATTGGTCTTAACGCCTTATTGTCTTAAAGTCTTAATAAAAGAGGCGCGGTTGATGAAATCAACCGCGCCTCTTTTTAAATATATTCAGTCAGCTTATTTGCTTTCTACTGCATATACGCTAACTTGTTTTCTGTCACGTCTGTGAGCTTCAAATTTCACTTGACCGTCAATCAATGCGAATAAAGTATCATCTGAACCGATACCTACATTGTTACCTGGGTGAAATTTTGTTCCTCTTTGACGAACAATAATGTTTCCAGTTTTAACCATTTCGCCACCGAATTTTTTAACGCCTAAACGTTGAGCTTCGGAATCACGACCGTTACGGGTAGAACCCATCCCTTTCTTATGTGCCATTTTATACCTGCTTTCTAATTAATTATTACCGTAATTACTTTTTAGCTTATGCTTCTGTTGTTTCAGCTGTTTCTGCTTTTTTAGAAGCTGTAGTTCTGATTTTGTTAATCATAACTCTTGTATATTCTTGTCTGTGACCACGTTTTACACGGTAGCCTTTTTTAGGTCTTTGTTTGTATACGATAACTTTCTTAGCTTTGTCATGACCCATGATAACGCCTTCAGCACTTGCGTTTTTAACGTATGGTTGACCAACTTTTGATTTTTTACCGTTTACTAACATTACAACTTTATCGAAAACGATTTTGCTATCTTTTTCGCCTTCAAGTAGTTCTACGTCTACGTAACGACCTTCTTCTACTTGGTATTGTTTTCCGCCTGTTTCTACGATTGCGTACATAATAAATCCTTTCTTTCTCAGGAATCGTAACCCTTTTAGAGTTTTTATGACGATTTACCTATCTAATAACTATTCTTGTGTATTCTAATTATTTACCGCTAAAATTCCTCTGTCAAGCATGTTTTTACAAAGTTTTTAATATTTAAAAACTTTAAGAGTTAAGACTATAAGAGGTTAAGTCATCTATAGTAATTTAAAAACTTCCCCCTATTCAAGTAAGCAAATTTGCGGTATAATTTTTGTATGGACAGAAAAGTTATTTCTACAAACAGAAAAGCATTTCACGATTTTCTCATATACGAAAAATATGTCGCAGGTATTGTTCTTGCTGGAACTGAGATTAAATCTATCCGAAAAGGTGCGGTTAATTTAAAAGACAGTTTCGCAAAAATTGAAAAAGGCGAAATTTTCTTGTATAATTGTCATATATCAAAATATGAGCAAGGAAATCGTTACAACCACGAGCCTGAAAGAGTTAGAAAACTTCTTTTGAACAAAAAAGAAATTCTAAAAATGGAAGGCAAAATTAAAAAAGAAGGTTACACAATCGTTCCGTTGGAATTATTTTTATCAAGAGGTTATGCAAAGCTTGAAATCGGCTTGGCAAAAGGTAAAAAACTCTACGATAAACGAGAAGATTTAACGAAAAAAACTCAAAACAGAGATATTCAAAGAAGATTAAAGAATTACTAAAAGTTAGGTTAAAATGTATAGAAAAGAAGATGTTTTACGAAAATTAAATGCAGATAACTACTACATTGACATAAGAGCGCTTGAAAACTTTATTCAAGAGTGGCAAATTGATCCGATTTACGAGGCTAAAGACGGAACAGTATTTTTTGATGACATCGCTATTTTTAAACTAAAAAAAGGTATTAGCTTGAAATCGCAAGGGTATAACAAGGAGCAAATTTGCTACCGCATACACAAAACTCCGCTTGAAATGCCTGAAGAAAATCAAGAAGAAGAAATTAAATCAACTGCGCTTGAAGAGGTTAAGCCACAAGCCCCAGAGGTTAGAAATGTAACCCTAAACGTTACAAATCAAACTCTACAAATGCTTGCTGAGGCAGTTGCAGAAAAGATTACAGACGATATTAAAAATCATATTGACACTTCTCAATTTGCAGAAAAACTTGTTGAAGCAGGTGAATATAAAAAAGATAACGAAACGCTTGCAAAGCAAGTAGAACAACTGCTTGCTGATAACAAACAACTTGCAAAAAGAGTTGAGTACCTAGAAGAAAAATCTCGCCCACTTTGGAAAAGAATTTTTGAGTAATAGAATGGTTTTTTATGCATAATGATGTGTACATAAAACTTGGTAAAAATATCAAAAAATATCGCAATAAAAAGGGGCTTACTCAACAAAAACTTGCAGATATTGTTGATATTGGTATAAATTTTATTGGCAAAATTGAGGTTGGTTTCTCAAAACCTTCTTTGGATACTGTTATTAAGATTGCCAAGGCTTTAGATGTCAAATTATGTGACCTTTTTGATTTTGATAAAGAATAAAAGATCCCGCAATGCGTTTCACCTATGCGGGATGACAGTATTTTAAAATGTGTCATACCGCGCTTGTTGCGGTATCTATAATTAATATTTTATTCAACAGGGTTGAAAAATTTTCCCTGCCAAGAGTCACGGCGTTCTAATTCTGCGTCAATTTTGTTTAGGCATTCAAATTTTTTGCCAATCCATTTTGGCTCTACAAGTGTTGATTTTAGCCCACTTCCAGCAATTCGATGTAAAGTAGTTGTCGGTGGTAAAAGTTCTATGGCGTCACAACAAAGGTTTACGTATTCCATTTCGCTCATAAACTCAAATTCGCCACGTTGGTACATTTCAGTAATTTCTGTTCCGCGAAGTCCACAAATCATGTGAAGTTTCAGCCCGTCAATTTTTAATTTCGCAAGCAGTTTGACCGTTTCCATCATTTCGTCGTGTGTTTCCCAAAGTCCGAAAATGATGTGTACGCAAGTGTTTATACCGCGTTCTTTTGTCATTTCGTAAGCTTTCAAAAAACAATCTAAATCGTGCCCGCGGTTAATGCGCTCTAAAGTCTTGTTATGCATTGATTGAAGCCCGTATTCAATCCAAGTTTCGTATTTGTCCTTGTATCCAGCGATTAAATCTAATTTTTCTTCGTCAACACAGTCGGGACGTGTGCCAATGGAAATTCCAACGATGTCAGGGTGGTTTAAAGACGCATCGTAAATGGTTTTTAATTCTTCAACTGGTTTGTAAGTGTTTGAAAAAGATTGAAAATAAGACATGTATTTTACGGCTTTAAACCTGTCTTTTAAGTATTGTGCGCCAAAATCAAGTTGTTCTTGAATTGACATGTTTGCAGAATGTGATTGAGAAAAACTCCCGCCTGAATCGCAATAAATACAACCTTTTTTGCCGTTTTGTCTGTTTGGACACGAAAAACCGGCGTCAAGAGTTATTTTGTAAACTTTAACGCCGAATTTTTCTTTTAAATATTCACTATACTGATTATAGCGTTTTTTTGTACCGTGAAAAAACATTTGTAATTTGCCTATTGGCGAAATTAAACTTCTTTGTTTTCGTCTTCTTGAGTGATTGGGTAAACATAGTGTTCACCGCAAGCTGGGCATACAACTTCTTGTTGTTTTCCGTTTTCCAAAATTGCAACTTCAAATAATTGTTTGCAACCTGATTGAGTACATCTAATTGCCCATGTTGGTCTTACAAGTCTTGCCATAATTTGTTTCTCCTTTGTTGGTTAAATTTTAGCATAATAAAAAATTTTTGTAAAATAATTAAGCGGATTTTGTGTAGGGCGCCGTGTGAGCGTAAGCGAACCCAGCCCGAAGTAGC
>CAVCIX010000025.1:0-18657 GCA_963602505.1 Anaerovoracaceae bacterium
GTCAAATGGATACTAAAATTTGAATTCTTATAGTGCATGTGACTAATAAAATATTAAAAGGGGCGGATTTTTTCGAAGAAAAAATCCGCCCCTTTATTTGTTATATCTTTGTTTTTCTAAATATTACCAGTTGAACTGTTTCTGTCGTCTTCAAGCGATTTCAAATCAATATCTTTTGAATCATCTTCGTAAGACAAGTTTTGTTGTGGAATATCAATATCAACGTTAACTTCAGCTTCAACCATTTCGATATCACTCTTTTGGTAATCTTTGATTTTGCCGTCTTCAAGTTTAACTTGGATTGAATTGTTCAAGAAATGAAGTGCACAAACCTTGCCCAATCCGTCTGGTGTCATAACTGGTGAACCAACTGGTGGCATACCTTTTGCCGCTTCGATGTAGTTTGAATATTCATAATTCAAACAACATAAAAGTCTTCCGCAAGTTCCTGAAATTTTTCCAGGAGTGATTGGCATACCTTGGTCTTTTGCCAGTTTCACGTTAATTGAGCCAAATTTTTTCAAGAAGGAGCAACAACAGAATTCTTTTCCGCAAATTCCGCAACCTTCCATAATTGAAGTTTCATCCCTTACGCCGATGTGACGCAAGTCGATACGAACTCTTTTGAAGGTTTGAGTTAAGTCCTTCAATAACTCTCTGAAGTCAACTCTTTCAGGAGCTGTGTAGTAGAAGGTTATTTTCTTTCTGTCAAAAGTAATTCTAGTTTGAACCAAGTTCATAACTAGTTTGTGCTTTTCAACTAAGGCTTTGCATTTGAAGTATGCTTCAACTTCCTCTTTTTTGATTTCTTCAAGAGTTTTTTTGTCGCGTTCGCCAAGTACTCTGATAACTGGGAAGGCGTCAGGTTTTTGCTTGTTTTTCTCCCAAATTTCAGCAATTTTTTCGTTAACGCAAATAGCTTTTAATGCTTCTTCGCCTTTTTCTGTTCTTACAAGCACCATATCTCCGCAGTGTAGTTCAACGTTAGACGGAACATCAAGCGGATAAAACATATTTTTTAAATATCTTACTGCGAATTTACTCATTAGTATTTTTCTTCTTCTTTCAATTTTCTGTTCATCAATTTATGCATAACTTCAACTGGTGTAATATCTGTGTACAAAGCTTCGTAAATAGCTTCTGATACAGGAACTTCAATATTATATTTTTTTGCAATTTCGCAAAGTGCTTTTGAAGTTTTAACACCTTCTGCAACTGAACCTAATTCATTAAGGATGTCGTCAATTTTTTTGCCTTTTGCAAGCATAGCGCCTACCGTGTGGTTTCTTGACAATGGGCTTGAGCAGGTTGCGATTAAATCGCCCATTCCTGACAATCCGTATAGAGTTGAAGGGTTTGCGCCAAAATGTATGCTAACACGTACAATTTCAGCCATACCTCTTGTTAAAAGTGCGCCCATACTGTTGTCACCAAGCTTCATTTCTGATGCAAAACCTGCGGCAATTGCGATTACGTTTTTCAAGCTTCCGCCAAATTCAACGCCTACAACGTCAGAATTTGTGTAAAGTCTAAATCTGTTTTTTACGTTCAAATGTTCTTGTACAAATTTTGCAACCTCCATATCATCAGAAGCTACGCAAGCTGCGGTTGGACAACCCATTAAAACTTCTTTTGCAAGTGTTGGACCTGAAAGAATTGCAAGTTTTTGTTCAGGAAGAACCTCCTTGATAACGTCTGACATAGTCATTAATGAAGGCAACTCAATACCTTTTGACGCGTTAACCAAGATTTGTTCAGGTTTGATACCTGCTTCTTTTAATCTTTCACAAACACTTCTTGTACCTGTTGTTGCAACTACTGATAAAATAATTTCGGCATTTTGAATAGCTAATTTTAAATCAGAAGTAACTTCAACCTTGTCTTGAAGTTGGATTTCAAGCGGTTTTGAACAATGTTTATTTTTTAGTAAATCTTCTGTTAAATCTTCTTCTCTTGACCAAAGACAAACTTCGTCAAAGTTGTCAGTTAAAAGCCATGCAAGAGTTGCACCCCAACATCCTGCTCCCAATATAGTTAATTTCATTTTTCCATATCCTTTTCGTTTAAAACTTTTCTTAAAACACCGCTATGACGTTTTAATTTTTGTCTTGCCGTTTCAATATCTACGTTAAAACAAATAGACACAATCGCAGTTTTAACTTCCCAATTACAATTTTGTAAAACTTCAAAAGCCTTTGCGTGAGTAGTGTTTGCGATTTGAGCCACAATTCTGATTGCTCTATCCTTCAATTTTTCGTTAGAAGGGTTAAGGTCAATCATAAAGTTTTCGTAGGTTTTACCAATTTTAATCATTGCACCAGTCGAAATCATGTTCAAAACCATTTTTTGAGCAGTTCCAGCCTTCATTCTGCTAGAGCCTGCGATAACTTCTGGACCTACTTCTACGCAAATAGTTAAAGAGGCTTCTTCTGCAATTTTTGCTTGTGAATTGCAAGTGATAGCAATAGTTTTTGCATTAACCTCATTAGCTTGTTCTAAAACACCTAATAAATACTTAGGGTTTCCGCTTGCTGAAATCGCAACTGCAATATCGTTTTCGGTTAAAATTTTTGCGTCAAATTTACCAGCCTCAAAGTTGTCTTCTGCTCCTTCAACTGGAGTTTTAAAAGCGCTATCGCCACCTGCGATAATCCCTTGAACCATCTCGTGAGGCACACTGAAAGTTGGAGGACATTCAGAAGCGTCAAGAACGCCTAGTCTGCCTGATGTTCCTGCGCCAAAATAGATAAGGCGTCCGCCTTTTAAAAATTGCTTGGCAACCATATCTATTGCTTGTCCAATATGTTCAAGTTCGCTTTCTACTGCAAGCGCAACAATTTTATCTTCTTCATTTATTTTTTGTGCAATTTCGAAACTGTTCAATAAATCAATATTTTTAGTATTTTCGTTTCGAAATTCAGTTATAATTTCGCTCATTAATTTTCCTAAATAAGTTTTACTAAATTTGCCATTTCAATCGCTGTTTTTGCAGCGTCAGAGCCTTTGTTTCCAGCTTTTGTACCAGCTCTTTCGATTGCTTGTTCAATGTTGTCTGTTGTTAATACGCCGAAGATTACAGGAACACCTGTTTCAAGGCTTACTGATGCAACACCTTTTGAAACTTCTGCGCAAACATAGTCATAATGACCTGTTGAACCTTTTATTACGGCACCAAGTGTGATAATTGCATTGTATTTTTCCGATTTTGCAACTTTTTTTGCAATAACAGGAATTTCGAATGCCCCTGGAACCCAAACAACATCGATGTTATCTTCGTTTACACCGTGTCTTCTTAATTCATCAATTGCTCCAGATAATAATTTTGAGCCGATGAATTCATTAAATCTTGAAATTATTATACAAAATTTTTCACCGTTTGTTGTTAATTGACCTTCAATTGTTTTCATATATAAGATCTCCTTTATCATCTATTGTACAACAGACTGCTGATTTTACAATAGTGGTAAGAAAATCTTATAAAAAATATACAACCCTGATGCAACCAAAAGTACGCCACTTATTTTTAGTAAAGCCTCTGAAATTTTTACAAAAGTCGGAGTATTTTTGATTGAAGAAGTGAAAACGCCCGCAATAACTAGGATTAAGCCTTGACCTAATGAGAATAAGAAAAGCATTAAAATTGCAAGTAAAATGTTTTCTGATACTGATGCGAAAGCCATAATTCCCGCTAAAATTGGCGTAGAACAAGGCGTTCCTGCAAGAGCGAAGAACATACCTATTACAAGCGGATATAAAAATGCAAATTTTCCAGTATTTTTAGGAAAAGCTTTTATCAAGGTTGGAAATTCAAAGTCAAGAATATCCATTAATTTTAACCCCATAACTACCAAGAATGAGGCGATTATTAAGCCAAAATAACTTCCGAAGAAGGAAATGAAAACTTTACCTGTTACTGCGCAAATTATGCCAATAATAGTGAAAACAACCGCAGTACCTAGAACAAAGGCAAGCATTTGAAAGAAGGTTTTTATTGGTTTTTCTTTTGAATATCCGCCAATATAACCAACTATAATTGGTAACATAGCAAGAGAACAAGGGCTTATTGAGGCAATTAACCCTCCAAAGAACGACGCTAAAAGCATTGTCATTTGAAAATGTTCACTATGTACGCTTTGTGTCAGTGTGTCAATAAATTCTATCATTTTATTTTAATAACTCTTTAAAATATTCTTCTAATGTGTTTTTGTTTACAAAACCTTCTGTTCTGCGAACTTCTTTGCCATTTTGGTTGATGAAAACAATAGTCGGAACTAAGCTTACGTTATATTTTGCGATTGCGTCGTTAACCTCTTTGTCGCTTCCGTCAATATTGTATTCTGTAATCGAGATTTTATCTTGATATTCTGGTACAAGTTCGTCAAAACCTTTTTTGATTTTTTTACAATCAAGACAAAGTTTTGATGAAAATTTTATAATTTGAGGTTGTCCTTCAACTCGTTGAGTTGCAGAAACTGATTGAGAACTAGATAAAGCAACGTATGCAATAATCGGTAAAATGAATATCGCAACAATAATTATAATATTTTTTTTCATAATGCACTCCTTTTTATTTATATATAAAAAGAATACAATAAACACAAAATATTTCTAACCCCGATTGGGTGATTTTATGTAACTACGAAAACGCCGTGGGTATAATCCACGGCGTCGCTCATTAAAATTCTTGTGTACCTTAGGAATTTTATGATGAGAAGGTTTTGAAGGTTGTTTCGACGTTCTTTTGAATAACGCTCTTTACTGCTTCCATTTCTGTCGAAAGTGCCTTTTGTTCTGTATCTAACTGTCTTAATCTTAATTCAAGAGTTCTGTCTTGAACTTGAATGATTGAAGTCTTAGCGTTGATATCTGCCAATTCTTTTTCGTATTGAGTAATTTTGTAATTGTAATTTTCCATAGCGTCGCTATAAGCTGCTTGGTCTGTTTTTTCTTCCGAATTTAATTGGAAGGTTCCGCTAATACCGTCAATTTTAATATTTTGATAACGTCCAGAACCTGAGAAATCGTCAAGTCTTGCGTATCTTTTTTCTGTAATTTTTTCCTTGATGTTTGTTGCGTAGTATTGATTTAAGCCTGTTTGGTAATCAATAGGTGATGAAATTTGATATTTGTTGTCAACTTGGTTTGTGTTACCTGAAGTTAAGCAATTAACCAAATCTTCTTCAGTTGCGAAGCAAGTTTTGCCGTTTTTAGTGTACATCCAAATTTCATCGTCAGAAAGGTTTGCAAGTTCTGGGTAATCATATCTGATTTGATCCATTGCTGCTTTAATTTCTTTATCGTTCGAAACGCTTGAATATCTCACTGCGTCTGAGTTTCCTAGTTTATACGCGTAATCATTTTTTGCAATACCGTAAGCGTTTAAATCACCTTTTTGGTCAGCAGATTGTTCGATTTTGTCTAAATCTTCTTTTTTAGTATAAACTGTAACTTCGTTTTCAGTACCTTCGTCAAAAGTTGTTTTGTAGAAGTTTTTGATGTCATCAATTGTGATTAAACCTTTGCTTTCTAAAGCTTTTAAGTTGTTCAAATCATCTTGAGTACATTCTTTAAATTCTGCTTTTTTGCCTGCTGTATCGGTTACTGTGTAAGAGTCATTATTTTTTGTAACCGTAGCGTCTTTTTCTGTTGCAGATTGAACGTTAAGTACTTTTTGAACTTGTGGGTTTGTATTACGTTCTTGAATAGCTTTAAATACTTCTTGATTGTAGTGGTAAGTAACTTGATAGTTATATTTTTCTCCATCAATTTCTTTATCCACATTTTCAAGATTATCAATTTCGTAATCGTTGTAGCCGTCGCTGAACGAGTATTGTTGTTTTGTGTAATCAGTTGTTTTTGGTGCAGTCGGAACTGACAAACCTAACAATCTGTTAAACAAGTTTGCTGATTGGTTAGCCAAGGCTGTACGTGCTTGGTTAATCTGTTGTCCTTCGTATTCAACGTTTGTTTTTCTTGCGGTTAAGCCCAAGTATCGAGCTTGTGATGCTGCCATTCCCATAAGCGTCTCTCCAATTATCCATACTATTTTATATCTTGATTATAATGATATTTTTTCGAATATCAACATTTTTGAAAAAATTTGGTCTAAATGGTTGATATCATACTTCTTCAGGGATAAAAATTATGCAATCTTCAAGCTGATTTCTGATTTCTTCGTAACTACTTCTGTTTTTGACATGCGCTTGATACTCTCTGATGATACTAATTACATCATCAGATGACATTTTAATAAGTCTGCGCTTTCCTTCTTCATTTTCAATAATTCTTGCCATAAAATTCTCCTTTCGGCTAATTTGACGACAAAAAACGGCTGAACTTTAGTAAATTCAACCGTTTTGATTAGAAATCTATGTTCAAATTTTAATCGTTTAATGAAACTGCCAAGCCTTCCATAATGTTTAAAAAATCTTCAGAAGGCAACGTTGACATAGTTTTCAACGCATATTTTAATTCTTTATTTGTATCGTACCAACGTCTTTCATTAACGCTTTGTTGATACAATCCCAAAACTCTTTCAATTCCAAGAGTTAATTCGGGTTCAGATTCTTCCTTGTGAACCTCTTTAATTTGTCGAACGATTTCAATTAAATCTGTTGACAATCTTCTTTTTTCTTCGTTATTAAGTCTTGAAAGTATGTCAAAAGCCTTTGTTGCTTCGCTATGAGTGTCATACCATCTACGTTTAAAGTTCATATACACATTCCTTTTTTCTTAAAATAATAACTTTTTTTTTAAGAAAGGTCAACTTTTTTTCAAGTTTTAAAAAAAGTGGTACAATATCAAAATGGGGTATAGTAGATTTAAAAAAATACTATTGCTTTTAGTAGTTATATTTACTGTGTTTGTACAGAGTGTTTTGGCTGATGAAAAGATTACATCGGTTAATTACGACACGTCTGCAAATATGTTGTATTTAATGTCAAATGCTTATAATGCTAATTCTGAGCCGATTAAGATTACTAAATTGTCTAATCCAAACAGAATTTATTTTGACATAAAAGACGCGGTATTAACTGCGGGTCAGCAGAATTTCCAAATTTCTTCTGGTGGAGATTTAAGACAAATTCTGATTTCACAAAACTCTACAAATCCTAATATTGTAAGAGTAGTTGTGTATTTGGCAGAAAATTACAAAACTGACAATGTTAAATTGTTAAAACTAAAAAACAATTATATCGTAACTTTTAACAACAAAATTTGCCTAGACGCAAATTATATGCACACAAGTTATAGAGATGTAAAATTTGAAACATCGGATTATTATTCCTTTATCTCGATGGTTTCGCAAGCGGTATCAGTAGAAGAAAAGCCTTTAAATAATACCGCATCAGCAACACCAGAAAAGGTTTTAAACCAAATTCAAGTTGCGTTTGAAAACTCTACTGTGCCTGTTAATATTAAAACTTCGTACCAAAATGCGAATGTAACAAGCGTAAGAAAAGATTTTAAACTAAAAACACGTTATTATTTGAACTCAATTCAGCCAAAATCAAACGGAATTTTGTTAAGTGGTATTGGTTCGTTTTCAATGGAAAAGCCAATGAAATTAGGCTCTCCTGAACGTCTAGTTTTTGATATGCCAAACACTTATACAAATCCTAATTTGCGCTCAAAAATCTTTAAATACGGAAACGATACAATTCGAGTAGGTCAATTTGAAGCAAATAAGTCAAGAGTGGTTATTTCAACTGATAATGCGGATAAATATATTCCAATTTATTCAGCGGATAACCAATCAATTTTAATTGCGGATAAGGAAAATTTAAGTCACGATAAATTGACAAGCATAATGACAAACCTAGCAAGTTCAAAGGTTACAAAGACTGATGCAAGTAATTACGGATTGAATTTCTATTTTACAAAACCAGTTGTTTATGCGGTTAAACGTGAAAATACAAGCTTGACGTTGTATTTCTTTAACGCGGTTCAATACAACGACCAAGACTTTAAAGCGACTGTTCGAGGAACGGAGGTTTCTTCTTCAAGAATAGATTTGATGCCTAGAATTGGCTTAAGATATTCAATTCAATTGGACAAAAACGATACAGTGAAGGTTTATACAGGTGCAGATGCAAGAACGGTTAAACTTGCAATTAAAACTACTCCAAAAGAGGCTACAACAAAACGTCAACCTGAATCTAACGTAACCTTGCCAACAACACCTCCTGAAAAGATTATTAAACGTAAATCAGGTGAAAAAGTTGTTGTAATTGACCCTGGACACGGCGGAACAGATTATGGCGCAATTCGTGCAGGTATAAACGAAAAAGACATCACGCTAGATGTGTCAAAACGTGTTGCGTCAATACTTCGCTCAAACGGATATAGAGTTCACTTAACTCTTAACGAGGACAAATACGTTTCGCTACAAGGTCGTGTTGATATAGCAGAAGAGGTTAAACCTGATATCTTTGTAAGTATTCACGTAAATTCGAGCGAAGGTACTACTGCGACTGGTATTGAAACACATTATTACCACGATTACAGTATTGACCTTGCGAAAAAAGTTCATACAAGTTTAGCAAGTTCTATAAAATCTCCAGACAGAGGTTTGTTTAAATCTAAATTTTATGTTATAAATCATACAACGATGCCTGCAATTTTGGTTGAAATCGGATTTATTTCAAACGAACAAGAACGCGCAGAATTAGTTTCTGAAAAACGCAAACAGGCAACCGCAAAAGCAATTGCAGAAGGGATAATGAATTATTACAAGCAACAACAAAAATAAGAATAAACCAATTGCAGTTTTTGATTCAGGGGTAGGCGGATTAACCGTTTACAAGAAATTGAAGGCGATTTTGCCAAACGAAGATTATATCTATTTTGGCGATTTGAAGAATTGCCCTTACGGTCAAAAAACAAAGCAACAATTGATTGACATAACTTCTGACATTTTTAATTATTTCAAATTAGAAGATGTCAAAGCAGTTGTTATGGCTTGCAATACTACTTCTGCTAATGTTTATGAGGAATACAAAAATAAATATGATTATACCTTGTACCCAATAATTCAATCTAGCGCAAAAGTTATTGCGCAAATGCCGATTAATCGTTTGGGTGTGTTTGCAACCTCTGCGACTATTGCATCAGGAGTTTATAAACAAGAAATTAATAAACATAACAAGGATATAGAAGTTTTTGAAATGTCTTGCCCAGGGTGGGTTCAAATTGTTGAAGGCAATAAGCAAAACGATGAATTAAGCCAAAACTTGATAAAAGAAAAACTAGATGAAATGCTTAAAAACAACCCTGATAAAATTATTTTAGGTTGTACGCATTACCCATTTTTACTTGATGTTTTGTCAAAATTTGCACCTAGAGAAATGTTTATCGACCCAGCTGAATACTTTGCTAACTTTATCAAGGAGGATTTGCAAAAAAAAGATTTATTGAATGAAAATGGCGGAAATGAACAATTTTTTGTAAGTGCAAATCCGAACGAATTTAAGATTGCAGCAAAAATGTTCTATGAACTTCACGACGCCCCAAAATTGATTGAATTTGCGAAAGCGTAAGTTTATTGTTTAACGGGTGAATGGCTTAATGGCTTAATGGCTGAATGGTTGAACGGCTTAAAGCCTTAACGTCTTATTGTCCTATAGTCTTGAAATTTTTTCAAAAAGGTTGAAAAAATTTCAAATATCATTTATACTGATAAAAAAGAGGTATGATTATGGCTGAAAGTATTGTAAATAAAAGAACTCAACCTTCGGGGGGGGGTAAAA
Organism: Anaerovoracaceae bacterium; assembly: GCA_963602505.1. Taxonomy (GTDB): domain Bacteria; phylum Cyanobacteriota; class Vampirovibrionia; order Gastranaerophilales; family Gastranaerophilaceae; genus UBA6984. The sequence goes on from CAVCIX010000025.1 coordinate 9,750, forward strand.
CCTAGTAGTAACGCTACTTTCCACGACCGCGTAAAAACATTTTTTGAGAGCATACAAGTCGTGTCATCCCGCATAAACGAAGTGCATTGCGGGATCTTAGAAAAAATAAAAAGATACCGCAATTCGTTACACTCATGCGGTATGACACCTTTGGTAAAATGTGTTGCCTTTACGCTAGCTGAAACCCTTGTCGTAATGGGCATTATCGGTGTGGTTGCGGCGCTTACTATTCCGAACTTAAACCAATCAACAGGTGACCGAGAAAAGGTCGCAAAATTGAAAAAAGTATATTCAAATCTTGAAGACGCTTTCGGTCGTGCAACGGCAGTTTATGGTCCAGTTGATGAGTGGTTTATAAACGATAATAATACTGTAGCCAGCTCAAAACGTTTTGCAGATAGAATGACAGAATTTATGAAAATCTCAAAAAGTTGTGGCACTGACGAATCAGGATGTTTTTCTGAAGATGATTATAAAGATCTTGGTGGTGATACTGATGATACACCTATGAATTGGAGTGATGAGCCAATGTATTTGTTGGCAGACGGAACAGCTTTGGATTTTTTTATTCCTATTAAAAGTTGTAGTAGTAAATATGGACAGTTAGAAAATGGTTGTGGTTATATATATGTAGATATTGATGGTACAAAAGGTTCTAACACTCTAGGTAAAGATTATTTTATATTTCACGTCACAAAATCAGGTATTTATCCTCAAGGTGCACAAATAACACTATCTGACAATAACTCTTATGGCAAAATTTGTTTTAGTACTGGAGGTAGTTGCGCTAGTTGGGTAATTGAAATGGGCAATATGGACTACTTAAAGGCTTCGGAAGGCAAATGCCCAAACGGAACAATGTTGTCTGTTGATAATCCAACCTGCAAATAGCTGATTGTGAGTAGTCATGTCATGCTGAAGCGCTAAATGTACAAGTTTGTAGTTTGAAGTTCTATGTTCAGCATCTCATAAATGGCAAGATTCTGAACATAGCAAGACCTTTTTGAGATTACTCATTGGACACTTCAGAATGACAAGGAACCATTAACCCATTAAGCTTTTCAACTGTTAATCGAACTATAGCCTTAACGTCTTAAAGCCTAAAAAAAAGAGGTTCTGATGAACCTCTTTTTTAAACTATAAATTCAACAATTGTTTAACTTCTCTACGTTTAACTTTTCTTGTTGTTGTTTTTGGTAACTCTTGCTTGTAAACGATGATATTGATTGGTCGTTTATAAGGTGCAAGGTGTGAAGACAATTGTTTAACTTCTTCTCTAACAAGTTTATTTAATTCTTCATCAGATTTACCATTTGCGAAGTTATCTTTTGGAACAATAACTGCAACGATTTCTTCTGTACCGTCTTTTGCACCGCCTGCGCGAGATGAACCCATTACGCAAACTTCGGCAAAGTTGTTGCTTGATTCAAGAACTGCCTCAACTTCTTCTGGAAATACTTTTTTACCACCTGAAAGTACAATCATGTTTTTAATTCTACCAGTGATGTGAATATGACCGTCCTTGTCTAAATGTCCGATATCACCTGTGTGTAACCAACCATCAGGGTCGATTGTTTCAGCAGTAAGTTCAGGTTGGTTGTGGTAACCTTTCATTACAGAAGGTCCTTTTAATTGAATTTCGCCTGTTTCTTTGTCAATTCTGCATTCAAAGCTTGGAAGTGGTTTACCTACTGATGTGTAGTCTTTACGTTTGTCGTAGTTTACTGATACAACAGGGCTTGTTTCTGATAAGCCGTAACCTGCATAAACTTTGATACCAATTGTTTCAAAGAAGTTAGCAACGTGTTTATCAATTGGTGCACCGCCTGAAATACAACCTCTGAATTGTCCGCCGAAGTTGTCATGAATTTTCTTGAAAATCAATTTTTTAATTCTGAATGACGGAATAAATTTAGCAATGTTGTACATGATAGGGAAAACTTTTCTTGCAACTGGATTGTTGTGAATTTCGTTTTCGATACCTGCTTTTAATAGCTTCAAGAAGGCAGGAACAACTACCATGAATTGAACTTGTTTTTCTCTCATAATCATCAAGATATCTTTTGGTTTTAATGATTGAGTGTAATATACTGATGTACCAAATAACAAGAATGTTGAGAAACCTACTGTTAACTCGAACAAGTGGTTCATCGGTAAGATTGATAAAATTTTTGTATTTTCGCCTTCTGGCAAGAAGTTGTGAACAACAGTGTTCAAATCGTTCAACTGAGCAAGCATGTTTCTGAAAGAAATTTCTACCCCTTTAGGGTTGCCTGTTGTGCCTGATGTGTAAATAATGAACGCAGTCGATTTTGAACTTCTATGACGCCATTTGCAATTTGGAGTTGAATTAATTGTGTATAAGCTTGGAAGAGTCATGTTATAGCTTGGTTCGTCCATAACGATAACGTGTTCAATAGATTCAACTTCTTTTTGAATTTCTAAAGCTTTTTCAATATATGTTTGAGAAACTAAAAGAACTCTTGGTTGACAGTCCTTTAGGATTGAAACAAGTTCGTATTTTGTTAATTTAACATCCAAAGGAACTGTTGTTGCGCCTGAAAGAATTGATGCGAAAACGCATGCGCCGTATTCAGGTTTAGATTCAGAAAGAATAGAGATTCTGTCGTTCTTTTGAATACCAATTTCGTTAATTAGGTAGCTACCAAGTTTTCTTGATAAAAGTCCTAATCCTTTGTATGTAAACTCTTTCCAGCCAAGAGAAGTTTTAATCCCTAAAGCAACTCTATCGCCGTAAACATCTGTTTTGTCTTCTAGTAATAAAAGAACATTGTTTGATCTATATTTCATCTTCCTCACCTATTATTTGTGCATTTAATGCTAACATTCCTAGTATTATAAACTAAGTGTAGATAAGATGTCAAACTTACTATACATGTAATATTTATTATACATGTTAAATCTCTAGTGTATATGTATGAATTATCAAATTATAGCTAATACGAACGAAGGAGATTTGTTATATTTTTATGTAAAAAAATGTAAACATACCGTATAATAATCATGATTATTATTGACTTTTAGCCAAAGGTCATTAAGAAGAAAAAGAGAGTAACTAACAAAAAGAAAGACACTAGTACATATAAAAAGATAGGAGAATCCGCTTATGGGTATGGCAGCATCACAGGCAAGATATTTAGGTCTTACCGCAAGAAAAACAAACGTAGAATATGAAGGACAACAGATTAACCAAGCGCGTACGGCGTTGGGTAACCAATCTGCAACATTATGGAATCAGATGTTAACTCTGTCAATTCCGACAGTACCAAAAACAACTGACTTTACAACTGTTCAATACTCATTCAGCGACGGTTATAACGATTACACAATCTCAACTGTTCAGTCTGTTGATAAAGAGGTTGACGGCGTAAAATATAATTCTCAAGTTACTTACTACTATAACCAAGATACATTTAAGGGTGTACAAGCTAAAAACACTAACCCTCAAGCACAAGCTATTACAGAAACTAAGTACAACAAAGTTGATAACGCAGATTCTATATATGCTGAAACTGACGCTACTGGTAATGTGGTTTATAAAATGAAAGACGCTAATGGTACTTACCAAGACATTACATTGACAGAAGCAACATCAGCACAATACGAAAGCTTCTTAAAAGCAAATAACTTAACAGCAGATGATTTAGAAGAAAATGAAAAAATTTACTCAATGATAGACCCTTCAACAGGTGAAACAGTCTTCCAAAGAGGAAAAGATTTACCTGCATCTGGTAGCCTAGGTTCAACTCAAACTATTAGTACAGATACAAATCTTTCATACTACATGATTGGTAACTCAAAAGCTGAATTATATGATCCAAATGACGCTGAACAAGCTGCTGCATTTGCACAAATTCAACAAGATTTTGGTGATGTAGATTTCGACGCAAAAGACACTTGGGTTTATACAAAGAACGGCAAAATGTGCTTCGCAAGAGGTGTTGATATTCAAGAGTCTATAAATAGTGTTAATGACCCAACACACAAGGATGATAGATTCCAAATTTCATCAGATATTGATTATCAAAAATCATTAAATCAATACTATGCGTCAACAATTTCTCAACGTATTGAAGAAAAAGATTACGCAATCTTAGACGACGCATCAGGTTCAGGAAGATTTTCTTCAATCAAATTGTCAAACATGAGTGAAACTTTTGAAGTTAAATCTGAAGAAGTTACAGATGAAAAATCTTACAACGATGCGATGAATCAATACAATTACGACGTAACTCAATACGAAAAAGCTATGTCAGATATCAACGCAAAAACATCTGTTATTCAAGAACAAGATAGAACTCTTGAATTGAGATTGAAGCAGTTAGAAACTGAACAAAAGGCTCTGACAACCGAAATGGATGCCGTAAAAGGCGTACTTCAAAAGAACGTCGAATCAACATTCGGTACATTCAAATAATAAGTTTGAGCTTATTAATATCTTTGTTAATAGGCTCTATAAGAAGATTGCAGGTGTGTTTAAACGCACACTTGCAAAACTTCAAAGGATAGATTAATTGGGTAACCCCAAAGATTACGAGGATAAATTATGTCATACAAAAACGATAGTTTATTAGTAATAGCAAACAAATTTGGCTCAGCATCAAGTGACGCTAAGGTTCAATTGTACGAAACTTATGACCGCTTGAGAGATTTGACTGTATCAGGCTCAGCAAGTTCTGGTACTGGTTTTGAACTTGCAGGTGGCGCTTTGTACAAGTTGGCAAGCTTGTTTGCTCCGTCATCCTTCATGACGACTTTAGGTGGTACTCAATCATTTAATATCCCAGGGACTTCATACTGGTCGCCAATTACTGGTTCTACCGCACAAGTAAATGGTACATCTTCTGCATTTGGTATTGGAAATTTAGGTAACTACTCAGGTTTTCCAAATGGTGCAGCAGGATTGTCATTAAGCGGTTTTGCAACTGGTGGTGCATCTTCAATTACAGACGGTTTACTATCAGGTTTAGGAACCTCTAGTGGCGTTGTAACAGGTGGAGCCTCTGCTTTGGGCGGTATCGCAGACATCGCAAGCGCAACTGCTTACGGTGTTGGTACTGCAAATGGTTATGGTATTGGTATGCAAAACGTTGTAATGCCAATTGCAGGACTTATTTCAGGATGGGGCGGTATCATGACCGCTGCTGCACCTTATTTAGGTGAATATGGTTTGCCTGCAATTGTTATGGGTAACTTGATGCAAGGTACTTCATCTGCGGCGTTAGCTGCATACCAAAACGTATCCGCAAACGTTTTATCTAACGCTGATACAATTCTTTCTAACAAGGTTAGAAACATTGAAACAGTTTGCAAAATGTTGGATACCCAAGGTGAAATCGTTAGAAAAATGTTGAAAGAAGGTATGGATTCTGACTCAAAAGCAATCCAAAACTTATAGTTAAATTATGGAAACACGTACTTATTTAAGAATGATAATTTACAAAGTCTTTATAAATAACATATTTATAAGGACTTTATCTCATATTGTAAATTTTTATTACAATTTATGTCAAAAATTTCCTTCTGGGCTAAAGTTTCAAAAATCTATGCCGATAACATACTCGGATATGAAGAGAAAAATCGTTTTCTTGAGTATCACAGGTGATAAGATAGACTGTACAACATGATTAAGACATGTTACAAACATGCTAAAAAATAGGCAATAAAAGGTTATAACATGTTTTTAAATATGTGAAGGTCAATCTATAAAGTTTAACAAAAGGAGAACTATATGTTCCAAGCAGAAGCTTTACAGACTAACTTCAGAAGATTAATGAACTTCTTCGCATATACAAGGAATTATTTCGTAAAGAAAAATCCTATTAAAGCGATGGCTGACGATTTTGTCGGAGCATTGAAGGATGCTTTAACTATTCGTAAAAAGCTAAAAATGGCTGAATACAGACTTAATTATCATAAGTACCAATTCAACAGAATGGAAGCGTTAATCGCAGAAAATAATCAACATAATTTCTTAAAAGGAAAGAATTTAGATCAAACTAGATAAAGGATTAAAAAAATGGGTTTACTAACAGCTTCAGCAAGAATGTTCGCTCTTAATTCACAAAGATTGGATTTAGAATATAAGATACAACTTGTATCTCAAGCAAAAACAGATTTGGCAGCACAAGAAGCTCAATTGGTTACTGCGGGTACTGACTTAAGTGCAGATAGCCCTGTTTTGAAACAGTTGAATGCAAGAAAAGAAAGAATGCACTTGTTAGAAAAGAAACTTGATCAGCAAATGCTTCAATATCAATCACAGTTGAAAATGATTAATACTGAGTTTGCATCTTGTCAACAACAATTTGATAGCAACGTTAAATCATCTTGTTCATACTAAAAAGTTTAAAATAAAAAGGGCGGTTGCTTTTAGCAACCGCCCTTTTTATTTGTTATATTAACCTCTTTTATGAAATCCATAATCTGTTGAAATTTCGCGTCCAATACCCTTGATTTTTGTGCTAATACAACCTCTACAATGAGCGGGAGTATCGTTAATACAGATTTTTCCAGGGTATATTTCGTATTTTCTACGATAATCGCCCTCGGTAACGTTTGGCATAACAACGTTTGCACCTGATTGAAGTGCTATAATTCTGCCGTTAGGATTTAGTGTTTCCATTGCGGTTGTTGCTGGAATATTTATTGTCGGAAGAAGTAAACGCGTTAGTGCCATAACTTTTAGTGCTAGTTCAAAACTTCCGCCTTCTGCGTCGTGCAGTGGAGTGTTTGGGTTTGGGATAAAGGGTCCAATTCCAATCATGTCGGCGTCAATTTCTTTGAAAAATAGAATGTCATTTGCTAAAGAGTCGATTGTTTGGTTTGGAAGCCCCACAAGGCAACCGCTTCCAACTTCATAACCAAGTTCTTTTAAGTTTTTTAGACACTGAACCCTGTTTTCAAAACTCATATTTGGGTGCATTTGCGAGTATAAGTTTTTGTCTGTTGTTTCAATTCTCAAAAGGTATCTGTCTGCGCCTGCTTGTTTGTAGGCTTGGTATTCTTCAAAACTTTTTTCGCCGATACTTAAAGTTATAGCTAAATCGAAGCTTTTAATTTGTTTGATAATATCCACTAAAATATCTGTTTTAAAATAAGCGTCCTCGCCTGATTGTAAAACAACGGTTTTGTAACCGTATTCGCTTGCTTTTTTTGCAAAATCTACGATTTCTTCTGGAGTTAATCTAAATCTTTCCAGTTTAGAATTATCCTTGCGAAGTCCACAGTATTTGCAGGTGCATTTGCAAATATTTGAAAATTCGATTAATCCTCTTAGGTGAACCTCGTTGCCAACAAATTTTTCTCTAACTTTATCGGCACTTTTAAAAAGATATTCGTTGATTGAACTATCCTTTAGGATAGCTATAAGTTCATCTTGAGTTAAGTTGTGGTTATTTGTCGCTTTATCAATAATGTTTTTCATAAATTGGTTACCTAAAATATATTTTAGCACAGAATGTTAACAACTTTACAAGCAATCTTTTCTTGGTATAATTTTATCAGTAATAATACAAGGAAGAAAGATATGAAAATAGAATTAGAAAAACAAGAACACAACGTAGTAAAAATGAATATTGAGTTCCCTGCAAAAGACGCAGTTGACGCGTATAACAGAGCATCTCAAAGAATTTCACAACATGTAAATATTCCAGGTTTCAGACGTGGAAAAGCACCTCGCAACGTTATTGAACAACACGTAGGCGCAGAAAGAATTAAATATGAAGCTTTAGAAACTTTATTACCAAGAGTTTTCCAACAAGCAATTAAAGAAAATGATTTAGACGTAATTTCTCAACCAGCAGTTGAATCTTATGATTTTAATGTAGGCGAAGACTTAAAAGTTGTTGCAACAGTTGAAGTTAGACCACAATTTGAATTAAAAGATTACAAAGGTTTGACAGTTGATGTTGAAGAATACGTAATCCCAGAAGATGCTTATGAAAAATCATTGCAAAATATGCTTGATAGAGCAGTTTCATACAAGGTTGTAGTTGACAGACCTGCAAAAGAAGATGATTTAGTTAAATTTGACTTTGAAGGTTTCTCAAACGGTGAAAAAATTGAACACGGCGACGGCAAAAACTACACATTAGACCTTGCAAATTCAAGATTTATTCCAGGTTTTGCTGAACAATTAGTTGGTCATAGCACTGGTGAAGAATTCGAAATTAACGTAACATTCCCAGAAACATACCACGAAGCAAAATTAGCTGGCGCACCTGCAATGTTCAAAATTAAAATTCACGAAATCAAAGAAAAAGTTAAACCAGAATTAAACGAAGAATTTGCTAAAAAAGTAGGTTTTGATTCAGTTGAAGCTTTACAACAAGATATCAAAGATTTCTTACAAAAAGATAAAGAAACTCGTGACAGAAGAGCTTGCGAATTAGCAATTTTTGACAAAATTCTTGATAGCGTAGAAATCGATGTTCAACCTTCAATGATTGAACGTGAAAAGAACCTTCTATTAAACGAATACAAAGAACGTTTAGCTCACCAAGGTTTCACTTACGAACAAGCAGTTGAACAACAAGGCGAAGATTCAATCCTTAAAACAGTTGAAGAAGACGCTTTGAAGAGAATTAAAAATACATTAGTAATTGACAAAATTGCTAAAACTGAAAAAATCGATATGAACGCAGATGATATGCAATCAAAAGTTGCTGAAATGCAAAGCACATACGGTTTAGACAAAACAGAAGTTATGAAACAATTAGCAATGAATCCAACAATGCTAAGCGCAGTTTCTCAACAAATTATCAGCGAAAAAATTACAAACTTCCTAGTTGAAAACAACAAATTCAATATGGTTGCACCAAAAGCTGATAAGAAAAAATCTAAAAAAGCTGAATAATAAGTTGGGCATATTTGCCCAACTTTAATT
>CAVCIX010000026.1:0-18527 GCA_963602505.1 Anaerovoracaceae bacterium
CTAGAACGGAAATAGGCTCTGCAACACCGATTGCATAAGCTAATTCAATTTCACATTTTTCAGCTAATCCTGCTTTTACAATATTTTTAGCAACATATCTTGCAGCGTAAGCAGCAGAACGGTCAACCTTTGTTGGATCTTTTCCTGAAAAAGCGCCACCGCCGTGTCTTGAGTAGCCACCATAAGTATCTACGATAATTTTTCTACCTGTAACCCCTGCATCACCTTGAGGACCGCCAATTACAAAACGTCCAGATGGATTTACCAAAATAATTGTATTTTCATCAGGTTTAATTTTTTCATTCTTGAATACAAAATCAATTACGTGTTCTTGAATATCTTTTTTGATAATTGATTGAACTTTTTGATTATCGCTAACTGTTCCAATTACTGGGTCGTGTTGAGTTGAAATCAAAATTGTGTGAATTCTTGAAGGTTTTCCGTCAACGTATTCAACCGTTACTTGTGATTTTCCGTCTGGTCTTAAATAGTCAACAATACCTTTTTTTCTAACTCTAGATAATCTATAAGATAGCTTGTGAGCCAAGCTAATTGGCAAAGGCATCAATTCTGGAGTTTCGTTACAAGCATAACCAAACATAATACCTTGGTCGCCAGCACCGATATCTTCTGTTTCTGAAGCCGATGTATCAGCATTATCGTTTCTTGATTCTAAAGCTTTATTTACACCACCTGCAATATCTGTAGATTGTTCATCAATGCTTGTCAAAACTGCGCAAGTTTTGTAATCAAAACCTCCACCGTTTTCACCAACATAACCAATGTTTTTGATTGTGCTTCTAACTACAGATGGAATATCAACATAACAATCTGATGTAATCTCACCGCAAACCAATGCCATACCTGTTGTTACAGTAGTTTCGGCTGCAACACGAGATTTGTTGTCTTTTGTCAAAAATTCATCTAAAATTGCGTCTGAAATTTGGTCGCAAACTTTGTCTGGATGACCTTCTGTCACTGATTCAGAAGTAAATAAGTAATTTTTTAATGCCATTTTGCATTCTCCTTAATTTATATGTACTCGCCGGTAAGTTTTTTAATTCCGACCCGGCGTATTTAATTAAATCGTAAATCAAACAACGCTAAAAATCAAATATTATCACTCATATAAAATTTTTATAAAAATTTGATTGTTTTTTTACAAATATGGTATAATAAAATTATGGATAACTTTATCAAACCTGACAAGTCAAAATTAAAACACATTCCAATCAGCGAATTTGCAGACCTTATAAATGCTGAACACGAAGGAACAAAAACAGAATTTTTAGTAAACGCCATTGAAAAATGGATTTTAGATAATTTTAACAAAACAATTTATCCGAATGATTTAATGCCGACAAAACGCTTAATGTCTGACTTGCTAGATATTAGCGTCGGAACAATCCAAAATATTTATAGACACTTAGAAAACAAGGGACTTCTTTATTCTAAACAATGCGTCGGAACTATGATTGCGGACATTAACAACAAAAATGTTAAATTGAGAAAATCCTCTTCAAAGCGCGAACTTGCCGTTGAGTTAATTAAAACTTTTATTCAGAAAAATAACTTCAAAGCAGGTGAGCAACTACCTTCTGTAAGAGCTATATCAAAATACATTAATATTCCAGTAAACACAACAGGTTTAGCTATGGAGGCGCTTGTTAGTGAAGGTATTATTGAAAAAACTGGCAACAAGGATTTAAGTTGGGTTTTGAAAAAATCTGATTACAAAATCAACCAAGAAATTTCAAACTCTCTAACAACAAAGGTTGCAGAGGATCTAAAAAATTATATTGCAAAAAATTTAAGACTTGGCGATAAATTACCAACTCACGCAAAACTTGCAGAAATGCTTAAAGTGAGCATAAAAACTATTCATAACGCCTTAGAAATTCTAACAAAAGAAGGAATTTTATTGCCAAAACGCGGAAGATATGGAACTTGTGTCATAAAAATTCCCAATAAATCAAATTTACAACCACAAGCTGAAACGGCTATTTTTGCAAAATCACAATTGACCGCAAGATACCACTATGAAAGAATTCAAGACGCAATAAAAAATCTTATTCTTGAAAAATATTCTGTTAATTCAAAACTTCCGTCAATAATGGAAATGGCAAACTTAATGGACGTTAGCCCAAATACAATTAGAAAAGCTTTTCAAAACTTAGCACAAGACGGATATTTAACCTTCTCAAGAGGTAGATACGGCGGAACTTATGTAAAAGCGTTGCCAAAAACTTCAGCACAAATGCCGTTTGAATGGGTTGCAGTAAATCCAAAATACGCAAGCTACCAAGAAAATTAGGCGTTAAACTTTTTAATCAAGTCAGGGCGTCTTTTTTCTGTACGTTTAATCATTTCGGCTTTTCTAAAAGCTTCTATTTCCTTGTGATTACCGTTCAACAGAACTTCTGGAACCTTCAAGCCACGGTATTCACGAGGTTTTGTATATTGTGGATATTCAAGTAAACCATTTTCAAAACTGTCATCATCAGCTGATTCAATTTTACCTAAAACGCCTTCTAATTTACGGCTAACGCAATCAATCACACAAAGTGCAGGTAATTCACCGCCAGTTAAAACAAAATCGCCGATTGAAATTTCTCTAGGCTTGATAATTTCTCTAATTCTTTCATCAAAACCTTCATAATGACCACATAAAATTATAACTTGGTCAAAACTAGCCAATTCACGTGCAATATCGTTGTTAAAAGGTTCGCCTTGTGGCGTCATCATTAAGGTACAAGAATTTTCAAGTTTTTCAATACTTTCGTAAGCATCTACATAAGGTTGCGGAGCCAAAACCATTCCAGCACCGCCACCATAGGGAGTATCGTCAACTTTTTTATGCTTATCAAGAGAAAAATCGCGAGGATTAATTGCCTTAACTTCAATCACGTTGCGCTCTGTTGCGCGTTTTAAGATACTGCAATCGCAATAAGAGTCAATCATTTCAGGGAATAGAGTCAAGACGTCGAATTTCATTATTCAATCAACCCTTGTATTTCATTGATATATATTTTTTTATTTTTCAAATCAACCTCAGGCACCAATTCATCAACGAATGGCACAAGTGAAACCTTTTGAGAAGTTCCACGGATAGACAATAAATCATTTGCACCGTTAGAAGAAACGCCAATAACCATACCGATTTTTTTGTCGTTTGAATAAACTTCCATGCCGATTAAATCGTCAACTAGGTATTCTCCTTCGTCAAGAGAATCCTCAAAATCCTCTTGAGGCACGTAAATTAACGCATTTTTGTATTCCAAAACTTCATTAATCGAGTTTATACCTTCAAATTTTATAATCGCAAATTTATTATTAAATTTTATATTTTTAATTTTAAAATATTTATATTCGTTATTTGCGAAAATATAAGCACCTGAAAGCGACTTCAAGAAATCAGCTTGATTTTTTGAATACCCAACTTTTGCTTCACCTTGAACTCCATGAAAATTTAAAATTTTACCGATTGAAATGTAATTATTCTTCATCTTCATCAGCTTTTTTAGCTTTTCTGCCTCTAGTTTTCTTTTCTGGTTTAACTTCTTCTTCGCCTACTGCTTCAACTTCTTCTTTAGTAGCCTTTTTAGCTCTTGTTTTTTTAGGCTTTTCTTCGGCTTCTACTTCAGGTTCTGCCTCTGCCTTTTTAGCCTTTGTAGTCTTTTTCTTTTTATCTTCTTTTTCACCAGAAGCTTTTTTAAATTCTTCAGGTGCGTCTTCTCTGTCTTGATTCCATCTATCAAGTCCCATTTGGCTTCTGATTAAACCAATACCAACGTGAACACGCCATTCATCCATTTTCAATTGCACCGCAATTATTTTGTGGCAACCAATTGGAGGAAGTGGTAATAATGGTTCATACAAGCTTCTGATAGCCAACAATTGGTCAGGAGAAATTGCCAATTTACGTTTAGGGAACGGTAATTTCGGCAACATCATTTTTTGACGAACCAAGTTAATTCCGAAGAACACTTTTCTTGGTTCTAAACCAATTTTTTCACCGATAACTTCGTGTGCATCAGGGTTTGGCAATGGAAGCATTGCTTTATAAAGAGCTTCAATTTGTTCTAATTGCTCCTTGCTAATTAAAAGTTGTTTTTGTGGTTTTGGAGGTCTGTTACCTTGAGGTCTGCGTTGGAATCCTCCGCCTTGCGGTCTACGTTGTTGGAAACCTCCACCTTGTGGTCTTCTTTGTTGATATCCACCTTGGTTTCTATCTTGGTAACCACCGCGTTGTTGGTATCCGCCTTGATTTCGGTCTTGATATCCGCCACGTTGTTGGTAACCACCTTGTCTATCTTGGTATCCACCGCGTTGTTGATATCCGCCTTGATTTCTATCTTGGTATCCGCCACGTTGTTGGTAGCCACCGCGTTGTTGATAACCGCCTTGGTTTCTATCTTGGTAACCACCACGTTGTTGGTAACCACCTCTTTGTTGGTAGCCACCTTGGTTGTAATTACGTTGTGGGCGTTCATAACCGCCTGAACTGTATCCACCAGCTGAATAACCACCTGCTGAATACCCGCCAGCAGAGTAGCCACCTGATGAATAAGAACCACCATAACTTGAAGAACCGTAATCTTGTTTATTTTCTTCTTGTTCTTGGTTGTTTTGTTGTTGATAACCTTGGTTTTGTTCTTGACGTTGTTCACCATCACCTGAACCGCCACCAGGCATCATGCTTTTATCAGGATACAAACAGTTTGGACAAATAACACGTTTTGGGTTCTTTGTTTCAAATTCTGCGCCACATTTAATACATTTGTTTACATACATACGACATGCCTCAAATTTTAATCTTAATTTTCTAAATAAATCCTTCTCCTACAAGGTAAAAACGGACTTCTAATATCATATTCGACTAATAAACTATAAACTTATTATAACAGAATTTTTTTATTTTTCCAACATGAATGTTACAGGTCCGTCATTTATTAGTTCTACAGACATATTTGCGCCGAATTTTCCAGTCTGTGTCTGGATTTCAAGACTTTTTACATTTTTTACAAATTCTTCATATAATTTATTTGCAACTTCTGGAGTTTCTGACTTATCAAAGCTAGGACGAGTTCCTTTTTTGCAATCTCCGCAAAGCGTAAATTGAGAAACGACAAGCATTTCACCCTTTATATCCAGCAAAGATTTGTTCATTTTACCGTTTTCATCGCTAAAAATTCTTAGTTTAACTATTTTTTCTGCCATTTTTTGAACATGCTCGGAATTATCCCCTTTTTCTATACCAACAAAGGTTAACAAGCCATGCCCGATTGAAGAATATATTTTTTCATCAATTGTTACAGATGCTCTTTTAACTCGCTGAATTAAGCATTTCATTTAACACTTTTTCCTTTTCTTTCAGTATTTTTTGAACTATTTCTAACCATTTTTTTGTATCAACAAAGTACTTTTGCAATGGATTGTACAAATCTATAATATTTTCTCTGCTTGGAGTTTCGTATAACTTCAATTTATACTCTATATCAAGTTCTGCCGAACGTTGTAGATATAGAAAAATTCTAGATTTTTTTGAAAAATTATCTTTTAAATCTATGTACATTGATAATAACTGTTTGAAATATTTTAAGCAGTTGTCAGTTAGCGTTTTTCGGTTATTAAATTCTTTGTTATAGCTTTCTATTAAGGAAATTGCCGTATTAAAAGATTTTAAAATATTATCAATAGTTACTATATCTGCATTAATATTTTCCGCAATACTCTTTATGTCAAAATTAAAATCGACATCTAAATCTAACCTTTTTACAGGCTCTTTGTCCTTCAAAATTTCTTCCAAAGGTTTATCCTCAAACCCCTCAATTAATGCACCTTCTAAAGAAGTGTTGTACAAATTAAATTCTTTTTTATTCATTTTTGCAAAGTCTGCAAATTCGGTAATAAAAGACGCATAATCAATAGAAGTAAGTAGTTTGTTGCCTTTTATACCGTCAACAAATACTAAGTTTTTAAATCTTTCCTCCAAGAACTTTTGTGCAATTGAAGTTTTTCGTTCGTCAGAAATATTTGTATTTTCAGAATATAGTGAATTTTTAAACGCCTCGAAATCTTTTGCTACAACTTTTGCTTCGCCAGTAAGTTCATTTACTTCATACTCTAAGCCTTCAATTCTTGCGCCAGAAGAATAACATTTTCCGTCAAGATAAGCCAAATCTTGACCAATTAGCACTATGTTTTTAAAGCCTAATAATTTTGCACTGTAAAGCGCAGTAAACGACACAGTTCCGCTTGATATACATTCTGAGGAATCTATGTTTGCATATTGTGACCAAATCAAATTAGCGATAGAAGTTTTTGACGGATAAGAGATGATATTTCTAGCATTAACCTTGTGAACATCAGAATACGTAATTGGTTCAACTATCATATCTACGTCTGAAATATCATACTTTTCAAACTGATGAGTTGTGTTTGCTAATTCCACACTCACAATAAAATCAGGCTTTATACCGTTTTTCATTAAACTTCCTGTTGCCTGACCAACACAGAAAATAATCGCCTTATCTCTATATTTTTTAATTGTTTCGATATTTTTATCCAAACTTGGTCCTGCTGATACAATTAAAGCTGTTTTTCCGTCATAAAGACCTTTTAAACTAGTTATTGGAATTTCTTTTGGCAAAAGGTCTAAGTTATCGCAAAGAGATTTTACTGAAAAGGCTAGTTTATTTTTAATATAATTTCTATCGATTATAACCGCGCCCATTAGCAAATTAACTTGATTTGCGAACTTTTTCAAATCCTGTTCAAACAACTTTTTGTAAGAAGGTAAAAACGAAATAATTGTGTTTGATTCAGGAAAATAATTTCCTACATAACAAGTTTTAAATTCCTCATAACTTGAGCAAACGAACACATTTTTGCGTCCTAACTCAGCGGTAAAATCAGCAATTTCAAGAGTTGACGCCAAAATTTCTAAGTTTGGTTCATAAACAATAACTTTACCTTTTGATTTTAGTGCAAATTGTTGAAACAAATATCCCAAACCGAAACCAAATAAAACATGAGTTGAGGCAGGTTTATTATCAATTGAGGCAAAAATTCTTTTAGCCTCTAATTCGGCACCGTAATTGTCATGTAACGGTTCACCATTGTAGGTCAAATTTGGTTCTTGCAAACTTGTATTTGTAACGACAATATCATTTTTCAATTCTTTTATCTGCAAAAGTTTATACTTCAAGCTTGGATTGTAGCTTGAAATCAATTTTAAATTTGCATCTAATATTGGGTTATTGTTCAACTTTCCCCCTTAATTGCCCACAAGCAGCATCAATATCCGCGCCTCTTTCAAGTCTAACCGTAACCTTTTTGCCTGAATGTTCAAGAATATATTTGAATTTCATTATTGCGTTATTTGACGGCTTTTTGTAATCATTTTCAATAACTGGATTATACGGAATCAAGTTAATATTGCATTTTACACCTTTTAATAACTCAACTAAAGCTTTAGCACATTCTAAAGTATCTGTCAGGTCTTTAATTAGCAAATACTCAATAGTAACTCGTCTTCCTGCGATTTCGAAATATTTCTCCAAAGCCTTTTTCATTTCTTCAATTGGATATTTTTTATTTATAGGCATAATCTTATCTCTGATTGCGTTAATTGGCGCATGCAAAGACCATGCCAGCGTAGATTGAGTATTATTTTTAGCAAAATCAACAACTTTTGGCGCAATTCCACTTGTAGAAACGGTAATTCTTCTAGCACCAATTTGGCAAGAGGTATTCAAAATTTCTATCGCCTGTAAAACGTTATCCAAGTTTAACAAAGGTTCGCCTTGCCCCATAAATACTACATTTGTAACCTTCAAACCTGTATCTCTTTGAATTGTCAAAACTTGTTCAACAATTTCTGACGCGGTTAGATTTCTGATAAAGCCTCTTTTTCCAGTTGCGCAGAACGAGCAATTTACCGCACATCCAACTTGAGAACTTACGCAGGCAGTCAAATTTGCTCTATTATCAAATCTCATCAAAACTGTTTCAACACATTCGCCGTCAGGATATTCAACCAAATATTTTAAAGTCCCGTCCTTGCTAACTTGTTTTCTTTTAATTTTAGTTTCAGTAACTGTTGCTATTTCCTTCAATTCTT
The DNA here is from genome assembly GCA_963602505.1 of Anaerovoracaceae bacterium. Lineage (GTDB taxonomy): Bacteria > Cyanobacteriota > Vampirovibrionia > Gastranaerophilales > Gastranaerophilaceae > UBA6984. The sequence continues at coordinate 8,126 of CAVCIX010000026.1, forward strand.
CACGAAATTTCAACGACAAATCCGTCATTTCATCAATTGATGAAACAGACTTCAAGTAAATCCAGTTTTGAATTTGCTTTGCTCTAAATTTTGAAGCCTTTAATGGTTCCAAAATTTTTTCGATTTCGTCTAAATTTAGTCCTGAAAGTATTGTTTTTGTCATTATTTCACCAATTCTAATAATCTATCTGTATCTTTATCGCCACGACCAGAAATATTTACAACAATTAAATCCTCTTTTGAAGTATTTGGCATTAATTTTTCCAAATAAGCAACTGCGTGAGAGCTTTCTATTGCTGGAATTATACCTTCTAATTTTGAAAGTCTTAAAAATCCTTGAATAGCTTCATCGTCAGTAATCGCGCCATATTTTGCACGACCTGTTTTGAATAAATAACAATGTTCTGGTCCACAACCTGGATAATCTAGTCCTGCTGAAATCGAATAAGATTCTTTTACTTCATCGTTTTCATCAACAAGTACATATTGTTTAAAACCATTATAAACTTTTACCTTACCAGTATTTAAAGTTGCGGCAGTTTTTACAGATGTAACCCCTTCGCCTGCTGCTTCAACGCCGATAAGTTGAACTTCTTTGTCATCAATAAATGGATAGAAGCAACCGATTGCATTACTTCCGCCACCTACACAAGCAACTACATAATCAGGAAGTCTGTTTTCTTTTTTAATCATTTGTTCTTTTATTTCTGAACCAATAATTGATTGGAAAAATCTAACCATTTTTGGATATGGATGAGGTCCTACCGCAGAACCTAAGATGTAAAACACTTCATCTTTATGAGCTTGCCAGTAATTACTTGCAGCCTCGCAAGCGTCAGCAAGAGTTTTTGTTCCATCTGTAACGCTATGAACTTTAGCGCCTAATAATTTCATTCTTTGAACGTTTGAAAACTGTCTTTCAATGTCAGTTTCGCCCATAAAAACATCGCAATCCATACCAAGTAAAGCAGCCGCAGTTGCAGTTGCAACACCATGTTGACCTGCGCCAGTTTCAGCAATAACTCGCTTTGCGCCCATTCTTTTTGCCAACAAAGCTTGACCTAGAACGTTATTAATTTTATGTGCACCAGTATGGTTTAAATCTTCGCGTTTCAAATAGATTTTGCCTTTTCCATAATGTTCTGTTAATCTTTTTGCAAAATATAACGGAGTTGGACGTCCTGAATAATCTACTAACAAGTCATACAACTCTTTTAAAAAGCTTTCATCATTAATCGCTTCTTCAAAAGCTTTGCTTAAATTATCTAGCGTTGGTCTGAATTCATCGTGAACATACGCGCCACCAAATTCACCAAAATACCCGTTTTCATCAGGTAAATTATAGTTTAAAAGATTTTTAACAAACATTTATAAATTCTCCTTTGCTAATTCGTTTAAAAAATGATATTTAACTTCCTTCATCGCTTTTATTGTTAAAACAATAATTTGAATATCTTCATGCCAGCTTGAGAAGGCGCATGTCGGATGAAGCATTTGTATTGGATTGTCGGGATAATCTCTGCAAATAGTCGGACGATTTTCGTAATCTGGACATAAATTATCCTCTGTTACTTTTTTACAATGATAATAGTAAACTTTTTCACCTGATTCATTGATTAAATCTACATATTCAGGATATAAAGAATGAGGAATTTTTTCGTCCAAATATGGTTCAAAGGTCGAAATAAATTCTTTTGCAAACTCATCGCCTGATTGAGATTTTACTAACAATTCTTTTGGTGAAAACTCGCTTATTGCTAATCTACAACAAGCCCCGCATTTTGCGCAATTATATTTCTTACGTCTTTCAATAATTTCATTACGCTGACTTTGAATATGTTTTTCTAAATCATTTTCAAGATAATCCCTTATTTTATCAGGTGTTAAGCCTTCTAACTCACCTTGAATAGACGTCAACACAGATACGAAAACTTCTCTGTATTTTTTGAGTAATTCTTCCCTATGTTGTTTGAGCTTATCCATAATCGATATATTAACACAAATTAGCGAACTTACCAATGTTATTTTTAATATTTCTCCATATACTATGGGCAGAATTTAGAAAGGAGAAAAAATGACAGAAAAACTAGAGTTATATCGTTGTAACACGTGTCACAACCTTGTTGAAATTTTAGAAAACGGCGCAGGGGAATTAGTTTGTTGTGGCGAAAAAATGGAGTTAATAAAAACACTTTCGGCTGAAAACGAGGAGTTAAAAGATAAACATGTTCCAGTTATTGAAAAAACAGTGGAAGGATATCAAGTTAGAGTAGGTGCAACACAACATCCAATGACTGAAGAGCATCATATTGATTTTATTCAAATAATTTCTAACGACAAAAAGTACATCAAAACGAAATTTTTATCACTCGAAGATGAGCCAAATTTAAACGTTAAATGCAATTGCGAAAAATCTTTATGGGCAAGAGCATTATGTAATATTCACGGATTATTTAAAGGAGAGTACAATGCTTAGCGAACGAATAAACAATGCACTAAACACACAAATTAACAAGGAATTCTTTTCAGCTTATTTATACCTATCAATGGCACATTATTTTCACGAACTTAGTCTTGATGGATTTGGTCATTGGTGCACTAAACAAGCCGAAGAAGAAGTTTCTCACGGCATGAATATTTTTAATTTTCTTACAGATTTGAACGGAAAAATTGAACTTACGCAAATTACAACCCCTGATGCTAACTTCAAAAGTCCTATTGAAACAATCAAAGAAATTGTTACTCACGAAAAACATATCACAGAGGCTTTGAAAAGCATTACAATAATAGCAAGAGAGGAGAATGCGTTTGCAACACAAAGTTTCCTTGAAGGTATGCTTAGAGAACAAGTTGAAGAAGAAAAAACTTCTTATAAAATTTATACTCAACTAAAACTATTTGGCGAATGCAAGAGCGCTCTTTACTTTATAGATAAAGAACTTGGACAAAGAACTTAAACATATTTTTAAACAACAAAAAGGCTCTTTTTCAAGAGCCTTTTTTGCTTATGATTTTGGATTTTTTAATTAAGCTTTTTTACCTTTTAGTAAGAAGAATGAACCTACTGCTAGAAGACCACCGAATAAGCCACCCACTACATTACCTGCGATTTTTGATGCTTTTGATTTAGATGTTTGTGATGTTCCTTCTATTCTTGCAATGTTTTCATCTGCAGTTGTTTTATTACCTAAGCCGAATGTTAGAATTTGTTTTACACCTGACATAAATGAGCTTGATGAATTTGCTCTGATATCATCTGTAATATATGCACCTGTTTGTTGTGCGTATAATTGTTCTGCATAAGCTCTAATTTGTGCTTCTTGGTCTTCTTTGCTTAAGTTTTTGTTTACTTGTGAACCGTATGCACTTTTTACTGCTGCTAACAATTTATCATATTCTGCTTTTACGTTATCTTGGTTATCTGCTTTAATTTGACTGCTCAATACTTGTATTTGACGGGCAATACTGTTGTTTTGACCTTGCATTCTGAATTGAGCATTATTTTGGTTTTGGTACATTGACACTTGTCTGTCAATTCCAAAATTATCCCATTGTTGCATTGTTTGCATTTGGTATTGTGGATTTACTAGACCAAATCCGCCGTACATACCACCTGCGTATGGTGACATACCGCCAACCATACCGCCCATTGCAGTATTTGCTGATAGGATAGGTGCATTCATAATCGTATCCGCATCCATTGAATACATGTATGGATTTACCATTCCGAAATTAACTGTCATTTTTTAAAACCTCCAATAACTTTCGTTATTATTGAAACCATTTAAACCAATTTTGTAAGTTTTTTATGCTTACATATATATAAAGTTTTTCGAAACCCAATAATTGCCATGTTTTTCAGGTTTTGTTAAGTTATATTAACAAAACACAACAAAAACCGAACTACTGAAAGCCCGATTTTTGAAGTTATATTTGAATTTGATTAAATTTAAAAGATTAAGCTTTTTTACCTTTTAGTAATAAGAATGAACCTACTGCTAGAAGACCACCGAATAAGCCACCTACTACATTACCTGCGATTTTTGATGCTTTTGATTTAGATGTTTGTGATGTACCTTCGATTCTTGCAATGTTTTCATCTGCAGTTGTTTTATTACCTAAGCCGAATGTTAGAATTTGTTTTACACCTGACATAAATGAGCTTGATGAATTTGCTCTGATATCATCTGTAATATATGCACCTGTTTGTTGTGCGTATAATTGTTCTGCATAAGCTCTAATTTGTGCTTCTTGGTCTTCTTTGCTTAAGTTTTTGTTTACTTGTGAACCGTATGCACTTTTTACTGCTGCTAACAATTTATCATATTCTGCTTTTACGTTATCTTGGTTATCTGCTTTAATTTGACTGCTCAATACTTGTATTTGACGGGCAATACTGTTGTTTTGACCTTGCATTCTGAATTGAGCATTATTTTGGTTTTGGTACATTGACACTTGTCTGTCAATTCCAAAATTATCCCATTGTTGCATTGTTTGCATTTGGTATTGTGGATTTACTAGACCAAATCCGCCGTACATACCACCTGCGTATGGTGACATACCGCCAACCATACCGCCCATTGCAGTATTTGCTGATAGGATAGGTGCATTCATAATCGTATCCGCATCCATTGAATACATGTATGGATTTACCATTCCGAAATTAACTGTCATTTTTTAAAACCTCCAATAACTTTCGTTATTATTGAAACCATTTAAACCAATTTTGTAAGTTTTTTATGCTTACATATATATAAAGTTTTTCGAAACCCAATAATTGCCATGTTTTTCAGGTTTTGTTAAGTTATGTTAACAAAATAAAAAAATCCCCTGTCCAAATCGCCATAAACAGGGGAACTAATCAGTAAAAGAGACATCAACAACACTATTACACACGTTAAAATATTTTTCCAATAATGGACGAGGAAATATATTTAATTTATAATTTTGGTATGAAAAAGCTATTTTTAATTATTATATGTTTATTATTTACTTCTACTTGTTTTGCCGAAGAAATGAGTAAATCTCAGCAAGCTGTAGCGTTTTACAACGACAACAACATAGAAGAAGCTATAAAGATATTACAAAGCATTCCAGAAGCCGATAAAAGCGCATCAGATTGGCTTTTAATGGGTAACTTATTACAAGATAAAAACATGAACGCCGAAGCAGTATTTATGTTCAAACGCGCTATTTTAACAGATAAAAACTTCTATAAAGCACACTATAACCTTGGAAACATGTACCTTGCAGAAGAAAAACCTTTAATGGCGATTGAAAGCTTCAAAAGTGCCGTAAAAATAAAACCTGATTTTGCCTACGGTTACTACAATTTAGGTTGCGCATATTATAGATTAGGTGATTATAAAAAAGCAAAAAGATACTTTGAAAAAGCCGTAACGTTAAAAAATACAGAACCTGATTTTCAGTATAATTTAGCCTTATGCTATAAGAATTTGAACAAGCAAAAACTTGCGCAAAGACATTTGGATTTTTATAACAAACTAATCGAAAACAAATAAATATATATTAATGGACTTGCATATCAGCTATTAAGATATTAATATATATCTATGGGGAAAATATTAGGCTTAATTATCAAAATTTTTCTTATATGTATAGTACTATTTTTGCTATATTGCGTGACTATTGGCAGAGATTTTGGCGAGCAACAATATAACAAAATATTGGGCATGTACTACGTAAACGTTGGGGATAAAGCGTTTAAAGAGCATAACATGCAAACTGCGGTTAATGCATATCAACACGGCTTAACACTTTTTCCTAAACACTATGAGGCATGGCTTAACCTTGGGAATATTTATGTCGTTTATGAAGATTATTTTTCAGCAGCACAAGCCTATCAAAACGCTATTTTAGCAAAAGATAACTATACTTTAGCTAGAATGAACCTTGGAATTATTACGGCTGAAAAACTTGGCGATTTTGATGGTGCAATCCTTCAATATCAATCAATAATTGATTCAAAACACAGATTAATTTCAATTCCTTTTGTTTATAACAACAGAAATAGTGAAACCGAAAACAAAGCTATTGCTTACTATAATATGGGTAGAGCTTATTCGCAAAAGGCTTTATACACACCAAAAGAAAAGAAATCTGAGAAAAAAGAACTTCTTGGAAAAGCAGCAGTTGCCTACGAAAACGCCGTTCAAATTATCAAAGATAATTACAATATGTACTATAATTTAGCCTTAACGTACCATTTGTTAGGCGATTACAGAAAAGCTGGTCAATATTACTGCAAAGCAATAAAAACAGAACCATTGCACTATGAAGCACATTACAATTTAGGCTTGCTATTGCGCCATCTTAGACAAGAAACTTACGCCGTAGATGAACTGGAAAAAGCAGCAGTATTATCTTCAAATAATCATTCAAAATACATCTATGACGTTTTAAACACAGTATCAATGGAAGTTTTGCAAAAAGGAACTCAAAAAGAAAACGATAAAAAAGAAAATAAACTAGACGAACCAATAATCTTGGTAAACGGAAAAATTTCAGTATCAGATGATAGCAACATGGCTATTATAGAAAACTTTAGGAAATGTAATTCTGAAGAATTATTCAACTTTAATTAAAACAGGAAAAACTATTGAAAACTATCGCATATATTTGTAGCTACGAATTAAATGAAAATATTGCAGTTGACGAATTATCAAAACAAACTGCTGAAATTAAGCATTTTTGCAAATGCCACAATTTTGAGCTTGATGAAATTTTCACAGAAACAAGCACTCGCGACGATTTCAAACCAGTTTTATTAAACATTTTAAGTAATTATTTTAATATTGCAGAGCGTTTAATAGTTGCAACTCCTGATATCATAAGCAGAAATGAAGATTTCAGAGATTGGATTTCTGACGAACTAAATAGAATAAATATTGAACTTATTTTTATCAACAATAACGAGGTAAAACCTGAGCCTTATTTTGAAAAAAGAATTACATCTTTTACTGACAAAATTAAAAATATTCCGTCTTTGCCTGAAATAATTACAAAATCCATAGAAATAATGCAAAATCCAAACGCGTCAGCTAGTGATTTATCAAAAATCATCTCTAACGACATTGGGCTTACGGCAAGAGTTCTAAAACTTGTTAACTCATCATACTACGGATTTCCGAAACAGATTTCGACAATTCAACAAGCAATTACAATTCTTGGATTTACAACTATCAAGGGGATTATTTTATCCGCAAGTATTTTCAAAATGTTCTCGCCAAAAGGTAATCAACCGTTCGATTACAAAAAATTCTGGAAGCATTCTCTTTTAGTTGCAACCGCATCAAGAATTTTGGCAAATAAAATAAATATTTCAACAAAAGATGACATCTTCGCTTCAGCATTTTTGCACGATATCGGAAAAATAATCTTTGCGCAATACGACTGGGAGAATTATTCCAAAATCCTAAAATTTGAAGACTTGTCAGAAGAAGAACTTCTTAAAAAAGAGGAAGAATATTGCGGATTAAACCACTGTGAAATAGCAAATATTGTGGCATATTCGTGGAATTTACCAGAAATTTTTTGCGACATAATAACATATCATCATTCACCAATGCAAAGTTATAAATATAACAAGGAATGTTGCATTGTTTATCTAGCAAATAAAATAATTCTCGCAGTTGCAAGTAACGAAAACTTAAATATTGATAACATTCCTTTAGATATACTTGAAAATTTAAATATTTCGGGTGACAATATAGTTGAAGTACATGATGAAGTTATTAATATCGCAAACGAAATTAATGATATTGATAGTTTTTTTCAATAAGGTGGAAAGGGTAGTTTATGAGCGATGCCTCATTTGAAACAGAAAGCATAAATTCAAAGGAATTAAACTTTTTATCAAATGTGTCGATTGGTTTGACACAAAACTCTGATCCTGCGGATATTATTGAATCTCTATCTGATTCTTTCAGACAGATGATTAACCTTGAAAACTTAAATATCTACATTTACGACGATAACACTCAAACGCTAAGAGATTACGCAAAAAGTTGGATTGTTATTGACGAAATTCACGACAAAGTTTATACAGAAAAGCTTTATCATGTAGTAAAAACTTCAAAATACGATGACTTCTTGATTAACGATAATAGCATCAATATCAAAGATTTTAGCGACATCGACAAATACATTAACGCAAGAAAAAACACAATTTTATTCCCGTTAATGAAAGGCGACAACCCTTATGGTTTGATTGAACTTATCATCAACTTAACTATTTCTGATGTATTGACAATCGACTTCTTTAAAGCCTTGATTATTGCCGCTTATCAAATCTCTTTAAAAATCCAAAACAAAGTTTTGGCAGATAAGATGCAAGCCAACATTGACTTCCACGAATCAATGAAGAACATCGCGAAAATTATTGAAACTCAATACGATTTGAACTACATTATCCCACTAATTGGGGAAATGATTGACAAATTCATCTCTGACCACTTGGTATATATCTTCTTACGCCAAGACAATGAGTATAAACTAGTATGGCCATTAGCTTGCAGAGATACAAAAATTTTAGAAATGGTTAATAATATTAACGCTGATACTCAATACTTGTTAACAGATGACAACAAAATCGGTTTATTCCCACTTGTTGCAGCTGATTCATCAATTCTTGGTTGTATCGTAGCTCATAGCCATATTGATAAATTGAGTCAAAGAGAAATTGATTACCTTGACCAATTAACAAAACAATCTTCAATCACAATTCAACGTGCGAATATGTACGCAGAAAACTTACAATATGCGACATTAGACGCTTTGACAGGTTTGAATAACCGTCGTCAATTTGAAGTTAGACTTCGACAAGAGGTTGCAACTGCAAAAAGACAAGGTCGTCCACTTTGCGCAATCATGCTTGATATCGACTTCTTCAAAAAGGTTAACGATAACTACGGTCACGCAGTTGGTGATGAAGTTCTTAAAAATGTTGCAGAAATTATTAAAACACAACTTAGAGAATCAGATATTCCGTCAAGATACGGTGGTGAAGAATTTGCAATCCTTCTACCTTTCACAAAACTTGATGAAGCTGGTAGCGTAGCTCAACGTTTACGTAGCGCAGTTGAAGCAAAACACGTTGATTTAAGTAGCGTAAAAGACGCAAAAATTAGCGAAATTCAAGTTACAATCAGTGTTGGCGTTTACCAATATCAAGAAGGCGACGAACCTCAACAATTATATACAAAAGCCGATAAAGCCTTGTATTACGCGAAAGAACACGGTAGAAATAAGGTTATTGTAAACAGAGGCTAATATGAGCAATTTTAACGTTAACTGTAAATCTTTGAAAGATACAGAAACTCTGGCTAAGAACTTGGCGCCTCTACTAGAAAACGGTTGTTTTATCAATTTGTTTGGAGAAATTGGTGCAGGCAAAACAGCGTTAGTAAAACTTATTGCAGAACAAATGGGCATTGAAGAACACGTTACAAGCCCAAGTTTTGTAATTTTGAACGAATACCACACAGGAAAAATTCCTGTTTATCATTTTGACTTATACAGATTAGAAAATGTTGGCGTAAAAACAATTTGCGACGAATTAAGAGAATACTCCGAAGGAAAAATTTTAACCTTCGTGGAATGGGCAGAATTTTCACAAGATGAAATTCCGTTCAACAGAATTGAAATTAACGTAACCTATGAAGCCGATGATAGCAGAACTTACACTTTTACTGCATACGGCGAAAAAGAAACAAAAATTATTGAGGAATTAAAAAAATGTTATTAACATTTGACACTTGCCTTGACAAAACTTACGTTGGTTTGGCAGACAAGGACAATATATTATCAACAAAAATCATTGAAAACAATGGCAATACATATCATTCAGCATATTTAATCTCAACAATTGCTGAGGTTTTAAAAGAAAACAATTTGACACCACAAGATTTAACTGCAATAGCAACAAATGTTGGTCCTGGAAGCTTTACAGGAATTCGAGCTTGCACAAGTGTAGCTAGAATTATGGCTCAACAATTAAACCTAAAAGCAATCGGCATATCTTCGCTTGAATTAATTGCAGATTTAAACACAAATAGAAATAAAAAAACTTTAGTTTTACTTGATGCAAGAAAAAATATGGCTTACGTTTGGGATGAAGAAATTTTAGGCTCAATCGCAATTGAAGATATAAAAGAAATGGTAAAAGAAGACAAATATTCTATCATTTGCGACGATAGTATGTATGAAGTTTTCAAAGAAATTACCAGCGATATTCAATCCTACACAAAAATACCGCACGATTTTGCAAAAACTTTAATAAAAATTGCAAATAAAAAACTTGAAAAAGACTTTGGCGATTGGAGAAAGCTTAAACCGCTTTATATTCAACCACCTCCAATCTTCGGTAAATAAATTTAATTAA
>CAVCIX010000027.1:0-18317 GCA_963602505.1 Anaerovoracaceae bacterium
GTTCTATACTGACAAAAATGTTATCTATGTCGTTAAAGATGAATTTACGAAGAATTTGTCAGCTGATAATTTAAAAGAATTGGCAAAAAACAACGATTTACCTGACGCTCAGTATGTTTTAGTTAACAAAGACAATATGAAAAAAATGAGCAGAAGTGAAATCAAATACGTTCGTTTTAACACGACAAAAGAACAAGATGCGTATTGGCAAAACCTTCAACAAAAGCTTTTAGAAGACAAAAAGTCAAAATTCAAAATCAAACGAAGATATGTTTTATAAGATATATTTTTTGAACTTGAACGTCAATAAAATATAAATTACAAAGAATAAAATTATCTGAATAACGCTAACTACGTTATTTTTGAACATAAACAATACCGCAAAAGGTATTAAAAATGATATTACCGCAACGATAAAACTCATAAACAAGCATTTTATATGCTTTTTAGGTGTAACGTAGTCTAGGTATTTGAATTTAACTAGAGAATTTGCAAAAAATAGTATTGTTATTGAAGTTAGCATTGCGATACCAAAGCCGTAAATACCAAAATATTTGATTAGAACAAGGTTCAAGGCGATACAAAATATTGCAACTACAAAGCTTATAATGGTTTCAATATAAGTCCTATTTTTTAGGTGGTATTTCATATTTGTAAGCTTCATAAATTCGTGTACGAAAATTGTCAAAGCACAGAATGGGAACAAAATTCCAAGATTTGTGTATTCTTGTTTGAAAGCGATTTTTGCAATATCGAAGGAATAAAAAGTTAATGCGCATACAAAAGGTAAGAACATTACTATATATGCGTTTAAAACTGCTACCATAAACTCTTTTACGTGGTAATTTTTTTCAAAACGTCTTACGATTGTTGGAAATACTGCAAACATTAATAATGAAAATAAAGGCGTCAAAGCGCTTGTTACGAAAAACCAAGCAGTACCTACAATAGCAGTATTTATGAAATCTTTGTTGAACTGAAATGCAAATTTTCCGAAGTGTAAAATTAACCAAATGCAAAGGTTAGTGAAAAATAGCGGAATTGCATATATAATAATATTTCTAAGGATTTTTTCATTAAATTTGAAAACCAAACTCTCTTTTAGTTTTAATTTGTATAAAATTAAACAGTCAATAATACAAATAGAGATAACCATTGCTAAAAGAAGCGAAAGCACGTTTTCTACTAAATGTGAAAAGGCGAAGAATAGCAAAATTAGCGAAATTTGATAAATTATTATTGAAACTGTGTACAAAACAGTCATTTTAAAAATTCTTAGCAACTGATAAAAAATTTGTCTAATTCCACAAGGAATAACAAGGATTAAAGTCATTAAAAAAATGTTTTCTGGAATATAGAATTTTTGCGCGACAAAGCCTTTGAAAATGAAGTATCCAGCAAAAATACATACAAATGCTAAAACCTCCAAAAGCATTATGTTTGAAAAGAAATTGTCGAGTTCTCCAAAATGTTTGTAACGTTCATAAAACCTTAAAACAGACTTCGCAATCCAATCAGTTGAAGCCGTGCAAACAAGGTTCAAAATCCCGATAGAGATTTGAAAAACGCTCATTTCTGTAGTGGTTAAAAAGTATGCAAAAATTGGCACAATAACTAAAGCATTTAAGATTACAAAAACTCTTGATGGTAAATAACTTAAAAAACTTTTGAACACAACTGTGTAGTTGCGTGTCATTATGCTATTTTGCATTGTTTTAGCCCTTTAATAGATTGATAAAATCTTCAATTGCTTTTTGTTGACCTGCAAGTTCTTCAATTTTTGCTTTTGTTTCATCAACAAGCTCTTGAGGTGCTTTTTCAACGAATTTTGGATTATTAATTCTACCTTCAAGAGAAGATTTTTCCTTCAATAATTTATCTAATTTTTTGTTTTGACGTGCAATTTCAGCGTCCATATCAATCAAATTATCTAAAGGTATGATAATTTTTGATGCAGAAACAACCGCAGTCGCGCTTTTCTTAGATGTATTATCAGTATTTTCAATAAATTTAACGTTTTCTACCCTTGCTAATCTGCGTAAATATGGAATTACTGCTTCAAATACGGCTTTTTCGCCCTTGTCAGCTAATACTTCGATATCAACCTTGATTGATGGTGAGATGTTAAAGCTTTGACGAACATTTCTTAAAGAAGTGATTGTTTCAAAAACAAGGTTCATTTCTTTAGCTTCTGTTGGGAAGTTGAATTCCTCTTTGTATTGAGGATATTCAGCCTTGATTAAAGCGTCTGTGTCGCATTTTACGTCTAAAGCTTGCCAAATTTTTTCTGTGATATGTGGCATTATTGGATGTAATAATCTCAAAGACATATCAAGAACGTATTTTAACATTCTTTGAGTGTTCAATTTCAAGTTTTCGTCTTGTAATTGAATTTTTGCGATTTCTACATACCAGTCGCAGTATTGATTCCAGAAGAAATCATATAAAACGTGTGCCATTTCGCCTATTCTGTAATTTTTAACATTGTCGTTAACAAGTTTAACAGTTTCGTTTAATGTGTTTAAAATCCATTTGTCAGCGATAGTCAATTTGCTCATATCTACTGGATTATCGTCAACACCATCAAGGTTCATTAATACGAAACGAGAAGCGTTCCAGATTTTGTTTGCAAAATTTCTACCGTATTCAAAACGTTCATCAGAAATCTTGATATCTTGACCGCCGTATGTACAAAGCGATGTAAGAGTAAATCTTAGAGCGTCGCAACCGTATTTGTCGATGATTTTAACTGGGTCAATTGTGTTGCCTTTAGATTTAGACATTTTTTGACCTTTTTCATCTCTGATTAAACCGTGAATATAAACTGTGCTAAATGGTGCTTTACCAGTGAATTCCAAGCCCATTGTAATCATTCTAGCAACCCAGAAGAAAATAATATCAAAACCAGTTACTAAAACGCTTGTTGGGTAGAATTTTTTGAAATCATCTGTTTCTGTTTGAGGGAAGCCCATTGTAGAAAATGGCCACAAACCTGATGAGAACCAAGTATCAAGACAATCTGTATCTTGTGTATAGTGTTCAGGATCCGGATTTTCTTTTGCAACAACCATTTCGCCTGTTTCGTTGTGGTAGTATGCAGGAATTTGATGTCCCCACCATAATTGGCGCGAAATACACCAATCACGAATGTTTTCCATCCAACCTAAGTAGTTTTTAGTCCAACGTTCTGGAACGAATTTAATTCTTCCGTCTTTAACCGCAGCAATTGCTTCTTTTGCCAAAGGTTCCATTTTTACGAACCATTGTTCAGATAAAAGCGGTTCAATTGTAGTGTTGCAACGTTGACATTTTCCTACATTGTGTTCGTGTTCTGTTATTTTAATTAAGAAATTTTGATATTTCAAATCACCAACGATTGCTTCTCTTGCTTCATATCTTTCCATTCCGTGGTATTTTTCAGGAACTTCGTTGCAAGATTTCATGCAACCTTTTTCGTCGATAACCCAAATTGGTTTAAAGTTGTGGCGTTTTCCTACTTCGTAATCGTTAGGGTCGTGTGCTGGAGTGATTTTTACTGCACCTGTACCGAAGGATTTGTCAACGTATTCGTCAGCAATAATAGGAATTCTGCGGTTAGTTAATGGAATATAAACTTCTTTTCCAACCAAATCTTTGTATTTGTAATCACTTGGATTTACTGCGATTGCAACATCGCCGAACATTGTTTCTGGACGAGTTGTAGCAACTACGATTGCGCCTTGTTCGTCGCATAATGGGTAAGAAATTTCCCATAAATGACCTTTTTCTGTTTCGTATTCTGTTTCGATATCAGAAATAGCTGATTGACAGCGAGGACACCAGTTTACGATGTATGCGCCCTTGTAAATTAATCCTTTTTCGTATAATTTTACGAAAACTTCTTTAACTGCTTCAGAGCAACCTTCATCGAAAGTAAATCTTTCTCTTGAACGGTCGAAAGAAACGCCTAAACGCTTGCATTGGTCAAGGATTGCAGACTTGTGTTCGTTAGTCCATTTCCAAGTTTCTTCTAAGAATTTTTCACGACCAAGGTCGAAACGAGATTTACCTTCTGCGCGTAATTTTTTTTCAACAACTGCTTGAGTTGCAATACCAGCGTGGTCTGTACCAGGAATCCAAAGTGCTTCGTAGCCAGCCATTCTGTGGTAACGAGTAAGGATATCTTGTAAAGTTTCGTCCAAAGCGTGTCCCATGTGCAAAACGCCAGTAACGTTTGGAGGTGGAATAACCATAGAATAAGCAGGTTTTGGAGATTTTGCATCTGCTTTAAAATATTCACCTTTTTCCCAAAATTCGTAAATTTCTTTTTCTGTTTCTAACGCGTTATAAACTGTTGGTAAATCATTAATATTTGTCATTTTTATTTCCTTTTCTTATGATAAAAAAATATCACAAAAACGCCCCAACGTAAAGATTGAGTTTTTAGTGTAAAAGGAAATAGTTTTTAAAAACCTATGTGTTTTGTTTCTTTTGGTTTTTCAATAAAATTGTTTAAGATATTTACTATGCTTTGGATGGTTTTATCTGTTTGTTTAAATTTGTTATCAGTATTTTTAATATGTAACAATAACATGGTTTTTAATTCTTCAATTTCTTTTGTGTTGTCGGATTTGTTCAGAATATAATTTCTTACTTGTACAAAGGTATTCATTATTTGAATGTTTATTTGAATTGCTTGTTCGGAATTTAAAACTGAAGACAACATTGTAACACCTTGTTCAGTAAATGCATAGGGAAGATATCTTCTTCCACCTTGCTTTTTTGATATCGCAATTTGCGATGTCAAAATGTCATATTCTTCTTTACCCCTTGTGGCATTTGCATTTTTTGACGATGCATTCGCCGTTTTCGTCTAGGTGCAAGTCTTGTGGGGTCATATATTCCACATCAAAATCATATTTTTTTGCCAAAGCTTCAACTCGTTTATAATACGTTGATTTGTCGTTTGGATTTTCCAAAATCAAAACAACCATTCCTCTTTTGCCTGTCATAAGCTGATAATGCAAGGCTTGTCCAACACTTTCTGCCCATTTTTTTGCAAAATCAAATTCGACCGCATTCGTTTTAGTTAAGCAATCAACTCTTGTATAATCCCTATTTTTGTACTCTTTAACCCCATTATGAGCTTTGCACCAAACCTCTTGGTACGAAGCTTCACTATGTTTGAGTGCTTCAGAATTACCTGTATATGATTCTTTTACTGTGTTTACGCCTAAATCAGACGGTATAAATCCGTACAAATTCAAAACATAAACAACTGCGCTTAAAATAATCGCAAGAATTAAATAAGTTGCCCTTTTTTTATATTTTTTTGTAAGTTTTTTAATAAATTTTGCCATTTTTTAGTTTAAATTATTTTTTATATCCTCGTAAATTCGTCCAATAACTTCTTCCCAAGTAGTTTTTTGGCGGTAAAGTTTTATGCTATCATACCAATCGCATTTTGAAATATCTGTGTGCCAACGCCAATCGTAATGAGTCGGCAAAATTACATAACATTTTTTGCCCATAGCGCCAGCCAAATGTGCAACAGAGGTGTCGTTACAGATTACGATATCAAGGTTCTCCATAGCGCCTGCGGTGTCTGAGAAGGTTTTAAACGTTGAACCTAAGTCGATAAGGTTGTATTTTTCTTGCAAGCCCTTAGTCTGTTCTGAACCTTCCATAACCTGCACTGAATAAACTTGTGTATTCGGCAGTTCAAAAATTTTGGCAAAGCTATCTGCGTTCATGGCTCTTTCTCCGCCGATAAGTGTGTTTCCTTGCCATTTTATACCGATTTTTAGTTTATCATTATTAAAATATTTTTCCTTATATTCTTGAACTTTTTTAGGAACGGCTTTCAAAAATCCTTCTTTTCCGTAAAAAATAGTTTCGTTATTAAGTCCAAGGTAATAAGGCAAACTCATTATCGGGCATTGGTAATCACATTTTTGCGCAATTTCTTCACTAAGTCGCATTATTGTGTGCGAATTATATCTATTTTCTGCAAAAAGAGGCAAAAGCGATATTTGTGGTTTGAAGTAAACTCGTTTACATCTTTGAGTAAGGAGCTTCATATAGCGGTAATACATAAGCGTATCGCCTAATCCAGCTTCATAATACACGTAAATAGTTTTGCCTGTTAAATCTTCGCCTTGCCAGAACGGGATTTTTCTAAATCTATCCTCGTAAAGTTTTTCTTGTGTTCTAATCGCGTGAGTTCTGCTTATTCTTGATTCAAAATATTTGAACCCTTTTTCGTAATCTTTTGTTTTAAAATAAGCCGAACCTAAGAAATAATAACCTTCTGTGTCGTTTGGTTCAAGTTCTAGGAATTTGTTCAAACAATCAATTGCCTCATATTGCATATCCAAATCGATATACACAAACGCAAGGTTAAAATACACTTCTGGCAATTGCGTTGTAATTTTTAGAACTTCGTTATAAAAATACGCTGCTTGTTCAAAATCTCCGCGATTTTTGCAAGCAAGAGCAGTATTAAATAGATTTAAAATTTTTTCTGTATCCATGCGAAAATTATATCATATTTTTAGAAAGGGCGGAATTTGTTTACAAACAAATTCCGCCCTAAAGAGTATTTATCAAATCAACTATTTAATTGCAAAAGTAACGTTAGAAACGGCAGTTACTTTCTTTTCGATAGAAGATAAATCGTTGTAGCCAGAGTCGCTCACATCGTTTGAATCAACTGGTGTAATTTGGAAAACGCCCATTCTAGCTGAGCGGATTTTGCCAATTCTGTTGTGGTTTGATTTCAACATTGACTTTGCTCTATTTCTTGCGTCAGTAGTTGCTTCTTGTAGCAATTTAACCTTCAAGTCTGCAAGTTTTGAGTAATGATATTGAGGTTGGTCATAGCTTGAAATATTAATACCTTGTTCAACAAGTTCTTGGAAAGAGGTAGATAATTCTTTAATTTTTTCTACGTCTTTTGTTGAAATTTTGATAGGTTGTTCGTAGTTATAAAATTCAACTACGTTAGTTGTGTAGCCTGTTTGAGGGTTGTTTCTGTAAGATTCATAAGAAGTTGCCAATTTAACTTCAATTTGGTCTTCTGTGAAACCTTTAGAAATCAAATATTTTTTTACAACAGGAAGTTGTTCTTTAACACTTTTGTAAGCTTGAGCTTTAGTGTTTGCGCGAGCTTTGATTGTCAAAGTCCAGTTTGCAGAGTCTGATTTAACAATTTCGTAAGCAGAACCTGTTACAGAAATGCTATCTTTAGACAAATTATCTGTTGCGATAAGTGTTCCAAATATTACGCCTAGTGCAATGAATGCGCCAAGGATTGCGATTTGAAAATCTTTTAATTTTTCGTACATTTTTCTCTCCTTATTTTATAGAATTAGCCACGTTCAACAACCATAGCGATTAATTCACCGTAGTTATTTACGTGTCCGTCTGTTTCTTTAATTTCATAGTATATAGTTGGGTCAGCTTCTTTAGCTTTTTTTGCAGCTTCTCTAGCTTGGTCAATTTCTTGGTATTCACCTTCTAGGTCAGGTGCGAATGATGTTTCTTTCTCGATAAATAATTGATACATGTTTTGTGCCTCCTTTGTCTAAAGACATTATAATACGAAATTAAAATTTTTATACTATAATTTTTTTATGTACGAAGAATTAGAACAAATTAGAGAAAAATGTAAAAACTGTCAAAAATGTCCGCTTTCAAAAAGCCGAACAAATACGGTATTTTCTGACGGTATACCAAATTCAAATTTGGTTTTGATAGGTGAAGCTCCTGGGTATTGGGAGGATCAAAAAGGTTTGCCGTTTGTGGGTAAAGCTGGGCAATTGCTGGATAAAATCTTCGCATCAGTTGGCTTGTCGCGTCAAAAAGATGTTTATATCTGCAATACGATAAAATGTCGTCCGCCTGAAAATAGAAATCCACTACCTGAGGAGAAAGAGGCTTGTCAAGAGTATTTGCAGGCTCAGTTAGAGATTTTAAAACCTAAAATTATTCTTGTATGCGGAAATATTGCGCTAAATACGATGTTGCCGAACGAAAGAGGAATTACGCGTGCGCGCGGAAAATGGTTTGATGGTCCTTATGGCTCTAAAATGATGCCAATTTTTCACCCTTCGTATTTGTTGAGAAATGACAGTCGCGAAAAAGGTTCGCCAAAATGGCTTATGTGGCAAGATATTCAAGAAATTAAGCGTGAATATGACAAATTAGAAAAATAATTTATTGTATAATAGATTTATCATTTAAAAATTTAGGAGAAATATGGAAAAATTTGCGAATAAAAAAGAATTTATGTTTAGACTATTTTTGTTTATTTTAGGAATGTTTGTAAGTTGCTATGGTATTGCGATTACGACAAGAAGTTTGCTTGGCACTTCCCCAATAGTAACGCCTGCTTACGCCGTTTCTTTGTTTAACATAAAATACTTAGATTTCGGAATTGCGACATTTATTTTGAACGCTTTGTTCTTTTTAGGTCAAGTTTTGATTTTGCGCAAAAAGTTTCCAATTGTTCAAGTAATTCAATTGCCTATTGCACTTGCAACTGGGCTTTTCGTATCCTTGAGTATGTATTTAACTCAATTTATTCACACTGGCGCATATTGGTGGAATATTTCACTTGTTGTGATTGGTTCTGCGGTTTTGGGTCTTGGAATTGCGTTAGAAATTTATGCAAATTTAACGTATATGCCAGGGGACGGGCTTGTTAACGTTATTTACGAGGTTACAAAAAAGAATTTTGGCGTAATTAAAGTAACTTTTGACGTTACAATGGTTACGATTGCAATATTAATCACATATTTCGGATTGGGTGAAATCCTTGGTCAATGTGTTCGCGAAGGCACACTAATTTCTGCTCTAACAGTAGGTATTTTTGCAGATTTGTTCTTGAAATTGATGAAATACAACAAACAGTAATTATTTGTTTAATTCGTGTGATAATTGAGCAATTGTTCTTGGGAAGAATTGTTGCAAGTAGTGAGAACGAATTGAGAACAAGTCGTCATTGTTGTATGTTCCAAGTAGCGCGTTAGATTCAGCGATTGCCTCTTGAATTCCGTCACCAACATCTGAAGTTTTGATGAAGTAGTTGATGTGGTCACGTTGAGCGCTTGGGAACGCTTTATTGAATTGTGCTTTTTCTTTTTCAAAAATTTCGTTTATTTTTTTGTTGTTGAAAATAGATTTTGTAAGAGTTTCTTTTTCTTTAACGTCAACTTCGCCGTAATCCTTGGCATGTCCAAGCTCGTGAAGCATTACAAACAAGTTGTCGCCAGTTTTGATACGTTTGTTTACTGCGCCATAAGTTGAGTGAAGAATGTCATCAATACCTTCAAGTTGTTTTGTGTTTTTGCTTAATGCGATAAGCTCTTCACCAGGCATTTTCTTCATAACAGTAAGAATTTTTTCTTGGTTTCCGTTGATATAATTTTCAAAGTTGATTGTTGAAGTCTTGCCATTTTTCATATCTTTTACGTTAATAGCTTTGTCTTCAACTGTTATCTCATATTTTTGGTCATTTTTTGAAGAAATGAATTTTTTATCATTAACAACTTCAAAGCTCAAAGAGTTATTTAACAACACTTTGCCGTTTTTGTCTGTGATTTTGTAGTCAGAAATTCTGTTGCCTTAAGGGTCGTCTTCGTATAAGTATTCAGTTTTTGTGCCGTCAAGAGAAATCATATTCTTCTTGATAGTTGTAATTCCTGTTTTTTCGTCAACTTTTGCAGAAGAAATAACTTTTTCAGTACCGTCTGGCATTACGTGTTTGATGTTCAAAACACCTGCTACATCTGATTGTGTAGCATATTCTGTGCGAACTTTGTTACCATTTTTGTCTTTTACGATACGAACTTCGCTAACTAAAACAGGTTGAGGTAACTTTTTATTCATTTCAAGAGTTACCTTAGAAGTCGTATTATTTCTGTAATCTACGCTTTTTTTGATTTGGTATTGTTTACCGTTTCTAGTAATATTTTGGGTTTCGTCGATTGCAGTTCTGTTTAAATCTTTGTCTAAAAGTTCAACTTTTTTGCCGTTCATAAGTGTTGCAGTTACTGCAAAAGCGTTGTTGTCGTATTCGTCAGTGTCAAGTTTCAAGTCAAGCATACCAGTCGGGCATGTTGCCTTCATCTCGTTCACTTTTTGAACAGCTTTTTCTGTATTTTTAAGCTTGTCATTTTGAGATAATTTGATTAAATTATCTATGCCAAGACTAGCTCCTGAAAGTGATTGGAATTTTTCTAACTGTTTACCGCTAAGTGAATTTGCGATGTTTTTCAATTCCAATGGGCTGAATTTTGGTGCATCATTTTCTTTGATTTGAGAAATTTTGGCAATATTTTTTAAATCATCTGTATCTTTTTTCAAGAAGTCGCAAGCAATAGAGCTGATAACTTTAGGGTTTTGAACTAAAGTTCTGAATGGCTCCCATTTTTCAGGAGTTTTTGTTAATTCGCCTTTTATAAATTCTAATTTTTCTTCATTAAATTTAGGCTTATCCATTAAGCCTTTCAAATCCTTCAATTCAGCCATTGCAGTATCAATGTTGAATTTAGGGGTTGTTCTTTCAAAAGTATCTGGTTTTTGAGCAGGCAAAAATGGTTTGGCTTGTGTTTTCTTTGCGCCAATGCTATTAACAGACGATAAATTGTTTATTTGCGAAATTGCCATGCGTACCAAAAATATTACTTATGTTTATATAAAGTGTTTTTTAGATACTAAATTGCCACAATTTTTGAATTAGTTACATGATTTAACATGAATTATTTGATTTTTTTCAATGAAGACAAGAAGTTTGCAGATTGCACATCTCCGTCGAATTTTGTCAAAAATACTTGAGCATTTTCTTCGCCTGTTTCAAGTTTTGGCAATTGAGAAAGTTCTGCTGCGTAGTAACTTGCGTCTTCTTCAACTCCGAATGGCGATTTCTTAGCAAGAGCGTTCAATGACAAACCTCTTAAAAATCCTAAGAAACCTTTGTGTCTGTTGCTGAATTTTGTATAAATTCTCAAGGAAGAATCCATGTTGTCAAGATTAATTCTGCCGATGATGAAGGAGCTTAATTGTGGAGATGAAGATTTAATCATCATTCTTTCAACGACGTTATTTCTGATTTTTAAATCACCCTTAATGTTGTTGAACGTTCCTTCTGGCACGTTAACCAAGTCCATAATTGTTGACGGACTAACCATTGCGATTGGATTTCTGAAGATTGATGCAACATTCAGAATGTATTGAACAAGTCCAAGTTTTGAAATTGTACCGTCTTTTATCGCAAACTGTATTCTTCCGTTAAGCTTCATATTTTCATCGGTATAAAATTCAAGTAAGGCGCTGGCTTTGCCTGAAATTTCTTTGCTTAAATTCAAAGTTGAAGTCGCGATTGCGTCTGAATTTACGTCTTTTCCGCCTAAACGTACGCTATATTTTTGTTTTGCCATATCGCAATAAACTTTTAGTGTAGAAATTCCGTCTGCAAAGTCGAATTTGTTTGATTTAATTTCTAAAACGCCAGCCTTTGTAAGAGTTAAGTTTGCGTGCAAGTTTCCGAAATTAATTAACTTGTAAGACCCTTTTTTAACGTTAAATTTACAACTTTCGATTGCAACCAAATTAGGCTGGAATACAATTGGTTCGTCGTTATCGTCATCTGTTTTTGTTGTAGGAGCTTTTTCTTCAACCTCAAAGTATTTTGTTGAAATATTGCTTGTTGGCGCATTTTTTCTAAGCTCAGCAAGACGTTTAGGGTCGATTTTTCTATTTGGATCTCTTGGCGCAAAGCTTTGAATAACCTTTTCTACATCCAATTCATCAATATTCAAATTGATATTTTTTACGATGATAGGGAATAAAATTTCGTTTTTAATATCTCCGTCAAAAGTATAATCTGTACGGCGGAAACGTCCATTTGCAGTCAAATGCACGGTATCTTTGTTTGTTGTAAGAGTACCTTTTTGAATTTTGAATTTTTGACCAACAATTCTAACCCCGTCCATAGCCATATCGCCTTCTAAATGTGGTTTTTTGCCGTCGATATATTTCAAATTACCGCTAATAGTGCCGTTTTTGAACAATCTTTGACTTGCTAAAACGTTGAAAAACTCGCTAGGCAAAGGTTCTGGAATATCAAAAGCCAACTCCTTGATAGCACCAGTCGTTGCGTTTAGATTACCGCTTAACGTAATCATAGGTTTTTTAGGCGCAACTTTTTCCGCAATTTTTTCTGCGATGTAGTAATTTAAGTGTTCAATATTAATATTGTCGCCTTGCAATATTAGCTTTATGCCTAATGCGCGGTCAAATTTGTTTGGACTAATTGACATATTTTCAAGTAAAATATCTGAACCTGATGGTACTTTTGCCCCACCTGCAACTTCAACTTTGCCTGAAATATCATACAAAACTCTTAATGCAAAAGGAGTTTTGCCTTTTAATGTGATTTTGCAATTTGCAAGTTTAGACACGTAACGTGCAAAATCGTTTGTTGCATCGCCAGTGATTGCAAGCATTGTATCTACTTTTTTAGTGTAATCCTTTACACTGCCTGACATTTCGATTTTGTTTGCAAGTCTATTGTCGTAATATCCTTTAAACCCTTGAATATCAATGTTATTTGAGTCCAAAGTTAAATTACCGCCTGTCACGCTTACTGGCATGTTTGCAAGTGGAATAAGTTTGAAATTGATTTTATTCGCGTTTACAGTACCGTTTAGCCCTTTTTTGTTGAATTTGAAGTCAAATTTAATGTTTCCGTTTAAATCCTTGAAGCAGGCTAAAACGTCGCTACCATTTGGGATTACAAGGTTTGAATTTAAGAATTGTTGAATACTTTTTATGTCGTAATTGTCAGAATGGATTCTGAAATCAAAGTTTTTTTCGTCTGCAACCGAGTCAATGTAAACTCTTGAGCGATTTACGATAAATTCAAAATTATCAACGATTAATTTTTTATCTTTTATATAAACCTTGTCAAAATCTCTGAAACCAAGTCTTAGCTTGTCATTTTGGTTGTTGATTTCTACAAAAATACCGAAGTGAATATGTTTTGGTTCACGTTCAGAGGTGATTTCCAAATCGCGCGCTAAAAGTTTGATTGAAACCTTGTCGTTTGCTTTGTATAAAATCATACATTTTTTCACGTATAGTAAGGAACTTAGCCAATCAACCTTGAATTCAGACGGTTTTTGTTCTTGCTCTTGTTCTTTGAGTGTTAGTTTTTGTAATGCGTTTATGTCGGCGTAAATCTCGTCAGAGCCTAGTTTTTTAAGTATAATTTTCTTTTGGAAAATTTTTAATAAAGAAAAATCGCAATCAAAATTTTTAACATCTAAAAGTGTTTCGCCGTCTTTAATTAGGGAAATTTTATCTGTTTTGAAGGTTATGTTTGGTGAAATTCGCGTTTTTAAATAAGGGTTTTCGACGATTAATTCAGCCCCGCAAATTTCTTTTACGCTATTTTGTACAAAGTTTAAAAAATTTTGGTTTGAAACAATATTCGGAATTAGCCATAAGTATAAAAATGAAAAAAAGGCTATTAACCCGATTAATACTGCTGAAAATATTAAACTTATCTTTAAATTTCTTGCCATAAAAAAATATCCCCAAATATTGACTTGAAAATTATAACATATTTTATGATAATATACGATATATGAAAAGAATATTAATTACATTTCTAATAATTATGATTGCACAAACGGTTGGATTTGCGCAAGAACAGACCTATACAACCGATAATTTGACGGTTTACGAACTAAATAAAAATTACGGTTTAAAGGATAAAGACGGCAAAGCAATTGTTTATGCGCAATACAAAAAACTTATTCGCTTGAACAAAAATGCATGGATTGTGCAAAAAGGGAATAAATTCGGGTTGATTGATTGTCAAGGTAATTACTTGGTTAAGCCGAAATACGCTCACGTTGAAAGGATTTTTGACAAATTTGTTAAACTTGGCAACGATAAGGATTATGGACTATATGACCAATATGGTAATGCGATTATTCCGCCAGAATATACCTTGATTGAACCTCTTTTTGGCAAAAGATTTTTGACTTGTAAAAATTATCAATATGGAATTTATAGCCAAAGTGGTAAAAAAATCTTAGATAACGATTTTGAATATATTTACATGCCAACTCCAAAAACGATGAGAATAAAATCGAACGGAAATTGGTACGAGATTGAAAGTATTACTCAAGAAGAGGCGCTTAGCTTGCCTGATGATATTGTAAAAGTTAAACTTGATGGTGAAGATTTCAAGGTTACGAATATCATTGTTAACACTGGCGTTGGGGCAGGTTATTCAGTTGTTACTGCGACAGATTATTTGCTAAAAACAATCGCAACAATTTCAACTGCGTACGAGGATTCAATTGATGAATTAATGCTTTCACAAGGTGCTGAAACAGTTTCGATATTTATAAAATTGGGTTGGATACCAAGATTTCCGATTATTTATGCGAAAAAATATTATAATAACTTGCTTGCGCCAAACAGAGGTCCACTTGCAGACGTCCGCAACGAACTTAAAGAACAGTTGAAATAATCTTAAATATGTCATGCTGAAACGCTAAATTTGCAAGTTTGTAGTTGAAAGTTCTATGTTCAGCATCTCCTGCAATTCTTGACAATTAACAAGATTCTGAACATAGCAAGACCCTTTTGAGTGCGCCAATTGAACGCTTTAGAATGACAAGGAACCTTTCAACCATTCACCCATTAAGCTATTCAACTTTTGTTATCTTTTTCTAAACAAGAAATAAGTTGTTTCGTTCAAATATACTGTTTCAACTAGGTCGCATTGTTCAAGGAAGATGTTTTTTGAATCATCAAAAAGTTTTGTCAAAAATGCCAAAATTCTATCGCTATGAACTATCTCTACTGTTGAGAATTTTTGAACGTAGTCTTTTCTGTCCATTAAGGCTTGGTTATCAGGTCCGTAAATCGCCATAACAACATATCTGCCTGATTTTAGAGGGTCAAGATAAGTCTTTTTCATAAATTCATAGAAATTTTGTGAAACGTGACCGTCTTTTTGGATAATATCAAGCAAAACCTCATCCACTTGACCTTGTTTCATCGCTTCAATTTGGTCTTCATCATAAACAAGTGTGTTATATGGTTTTCTAAATTCGTGTAAAGCTTCAAAATAAGGCGCTTTCGGCGTATTTGCATCTTCATAAATAAATGCTACACTTGATGAAAATGGCTTGTAAACTAAATCTTCGCCAGTCAAATTACGTGATTTGTAGTAATTTGTTGAATCAAGCAAAGCATTATATTTTGTTTGGTAGTAAGAATCGTCATTAAACAAGTAATATGAAGAACAAGCAGTAAAGAATATTAAAAATAGTGCAACATGCCATTTTTTTAACTTTGAAAATCCTACACTAGCAAGTATTAAAATGAAAGGTACGATGAAAATTGTGTATCGAGGAACGATAACGATAACCTTCATAAATGCTGAAATTAAGATTATTAAATAAGAAATTATTACGGTTAAAAATACCATAAGTAATTTCGAATTTTTTTCTTTAAATGCCTTGATTAGTGCGTTAATAAAGTATATTATTGGGATAATTACTGTAACAAAATATATGAAACTAACATATATTGGCATATAATTTACCCAGAATAGCGCTCCAACTTTAGTCCCGAAGTAGTTTTGCAGATTTCCAATAAAATGCATAAATTCAAACGGCGGAATATGGAACATAATAAACTTACTTCTTTGAACCGCGTAATAAATTGCGATAGCGAAGTAAGGAACCAACAAAATAAGCTGATATACTTGATAAGTTAAGTATTCGCCGATTTTTTTAGTATTTTCCTTTTGAGTTACTAACAAATAAATCAAATACGACACAAATTGACCGATATAGAACACGATACCGCCAATTAGCAAATATGGGATTAAAGTGTTTGCAGTAAGAAGCTTTATTAATGACTTTTTGTCGCCTTTTTCCTCGTAATCAAGCAAATAATTCATTGAAAGAAGTGACAAGAAGGTTACCATCATATACATTCTAATTTCAATGGAATAGTAGATTAATAAAGGGCTTACGCACACAAGAATTGCAGAAATTATGCCGACATTTTTGTCATACAATTTTTTCCCAACGATGTAAGTCAAAGGAATTGACGCAACGCCAAAAATAGCCGATGACATACGCATTAAAACTTCTGATGTGCCAAATATTTTTAACCAAAAATGTAAGAAATAAAAATAAAATGGCGTATGTTGAAAATCTTTTGTGAAAAGAAATTCATTTATTCCAAATGGAAAATCCCTTATTGCAACTAGGATAGAATGCCCTTCATCATACCATAGTGGGCAATTTGAAATTCCAAATCTAAGTTCAAATCCGAAGATTACTAATAAAAAAATAAAAATGTGTAAGTAGTATTTTCTAATCTTTTCCATAATACTTAGATTATATGATTAAAAAATTTATTTATCAATTAAAATATTAATTAAAAATGAAGTTTTAAGGAATTTTTGAAAAGAGAGTTAAAATGATAGTATGATAAATTTTGATAGACTAACTAATTATTCACAAGAAATTATTTCATCAGCAAGTGCCTTGATGAACTCTAAGCATAACACTCAGATTGAGCCTGAGCATATTATGCTTGCGATGATTCAGGACAATGGCATTTCAAGAGATTATTTAACAGAGTTGAAACTGTTGAACCAAAACTTTATTAATGCCGTAACTAAGGCAGTTAATGACTTTCCAACAATTAGTGGAGTTCAAAACACTCAGCAATTGTTCTTGTCAAACAATACTTCTGCCTTGTTAGATATTGCAGATGCAACGGCGACAGAGTTAAAAGACGAGTTTATCTCTATTGAAAGCATTTTGCTTGCAATGACAAAGCTTGAAAATAGTAATATTAAAAAGTTGCTTGCAGACGCTCATGTGAATACAAATAACGTTTTAAATGCAATGAAGAAAGTGAGAGGTAATAAAAAAGTGGATAATAAAAACGCAGAAGAAAATATGAAGGCTCTTGAAAAATATTCAACAGATTTGACAGAGCTTGCTAGAAAAGGCAAATTAGACCCAGTAATAGGTCGTGATGAAGAAATTCGTCGTATCATTCAAGTTTTGAATAGACGTACAAAAAACAACCCAGTTTTGATTGGTGAACCTGGGGTTGGTAAAACTGCGATTATTGAAGGCTTGGCTCAACGTATGGTTAGAGGCGATGTTCCTGAAAGTTTGAAAAATGATAAATTGATTTCTTTGGATTTAGGTGCTTTGGTTGCAGGTGCAAAATTCAGAGGTGAATTTGAAGAACGTTTGAAAGCAGTTTTGAAAGAGGTTGAAGATTCAGACGGACATATCGTAATGTTTATTGATGAACTTCACACAGTAGTTGGCGCTGGCGCAACAGAAGGCTCAATGGACGCAGGTAACTTGTTAAAACCAATGCTTGCAAGAGGCGTTTTGAGAACAATTGGTGCGACTACAATTAACGAATATAGAAAATACATCGAAAAAGACCCAGCTTTGGAAAGACGTTTCCAACCAGTTATGGTTGATGAACCGTCAGTTGAAGATACAATCAGTATTTTACGTGGTTTGAAGGAAAAATATGAGGTTCACCACGGAGTTAGAATCCTTGATAGCGCTTTAATTCAAGCGGTTAAATTGTCTGATAGATACATTACAGACCGTTTCTTGCCTGATAAAGCAATCGACTTGATTGATGAAGCTGCATCTTCACTTCGTATTGAAATTGACTCAATGCCTGAAGAAATCGATATTATGTCAAGACAAAAAGTTCAATTGGAAATTGAACGTGAGGCCTTGAAAAAAGAAGAATCTAATCCTGATTGCGAAAGAAAAATTCTTGAAATTTCGCAAGAAATAACTGATTTAGAGGCTAAAATCGGAGTTCTAAAAGAACAATGGAACAAAGAAAAAGCTACAATTCAAGGCGAAGCTTCAATTAAGGAGGAAATTGAACAAGTTAAACTTGAAATCGAAAAAGCTGAACGTAATACTGATTTGCAAAAGGCTGCTGAGTTGAAATACGGCAAGTTAATGGAATTGCAAAAGAAATTGGAGGATATCCAAGGTTCAGATAAAAAAGATAATCAACTTTTAAAAGAAGAAATCGACGGCGACGATATTGCAGAAGTTGTAAGCAAATGGACTGGTGTTCCTGTTTCAAAATTGGTTGAAAGCGAAATGAAGAAATTAATCTCAATGGAAGATGTTCTTCACAAACGTTTAATCGGTCAAGATGAAGCAGTAAATACTGTTTCAGACGCAATCCGTCGTGCTCGTTCTGGTTTGAAAGATCCAAAACGTCCAATTGGTACA
>CAVCIX010000028.1:0-7557 GCA_963602505.1 Anaerovoracaceae bacterium
CGTACTATTACGGACGTAAATTTACGTACGTAAAAATACGGACTAAATCGAAAAAAGAAAATTATATAATAAAATCACAAGGTTGAAAAACAAACAATTATCACAAAATCCACACAAGGAGGATAACAAAATTGTCGCTAAAGACCTAATCTTACGCCAAAAATGAACGCATTTAAAAGTATATATATAGAATTTTTAAAATTTTATCATGTAGCATGTAAATAATACGTATATCAAGGAAGCATCAATGGAATTAACATTACGTGAAAAAGAAGTTGTAAAATTACTATGCCTCGGCTACATGGATAAAGAAATCTCTAAAATTATGAACATTTCTAGCCGAACAGTTCAGACTTACGTAGAGAGAACTATGTATAAACTTCACGCAAGAAACAGATTGGCAATGATTGCAACTTATGTAAGAGAATACGAAAAGCTTTAAGGATGTACGAAAATGAAAAGAATTATTATCCATTGGACAGGCGGAGGGTCTGTTCCTAATCAGCATGAAAAAGAATGCTATCACTACCTAATAGACAACATTGGAAAAATTTACGCAGGAAAATTTAAACCTTTAGCAAACGAATGTTGCAAAGCTGGAATGTACGCCCCACACACAGGTGGTGGAAACACAGGTTCAATAGGGGTCGCGCTTTGCGGAATGTTTGGTTACAAAAACAAACAACAACTCGGCACTTACCCACTTACTAAAATCCAATTTGAAACCGCAATGCAACTTTGCGCAAATTTGGCTAAAACCTACAATATTCCTATCACCCCAACGACGGTAATGACTCATTATGAATTTGGAAAATCTCACCCAAAAACAAGCAGTGCAGGCAAAATTGATATAAATTTTCTCCCTCCATATTCTTGGGTAGAAGCAGACCACGTCGGAGATTTCATCCGTTCAAAAATAAAATGGTATTTACAAAATAAAAAATCTCAGGAGTTATAAATGGAAACTTTTTACTACAATTTATCAGGTGGAATAAACCAATCAACAACAAAAACAGAACTTGGACTTAATACAAAAAACATCTATTGGGCAGATTCTCAAAATGTAGAAATTTTTCAAAACAAAGGAATAATCAGACAAAAAGGGAATATTTTAATTTCAGAATTACCCGTAAAAGAAAAAATTACCGCCCTACATCAATTAAAATTCAAAAAAAGTTATAAACTTTTGATAGCCACAGAAACAGGGAAATTATACCTTTACAGTGAAGATTCAAAAGAAACAAAATTATTAAATAAAACGCTAAATTCCAACGCACCAACATTTACTGATTTTTTAAACGGAACTCTTGTTAGTAGCAATTCAGACAAAATGTTTTTTATCAAAAACAACCTAGAAAATGAAATAATTGATTGCGAACTTAAAGACGGTAACAACGAAGATGTCTATTCTGATATTGTTGCAATCTACAAGGGTAGAGTTTGGGTAGCATCAGGTTCTACGATATATTTTTCAGCACTTGGAAGTTATACTGATTTTACAACCGAAAACGATGCTGGCTATATTAGAGATTTTCACACAAATACAGACGAAATTGTTGCGCTTAAAGCCTATAAAGATTATTTAGCAATATACAAGGAAAAAAGTGTTTATCTGCTTTGCGGTACAACCCCTAGCGATTTTTCAATTACGCCATTTGCAGATATGGGTTCAAATTCAGCCAAAAGTATTGTCAACGTGAACAACAAACAATATTTTTTCACCTCTGGAATTTACACTCTTGAAGTTGGCGAGCTAAATCAAATAACTTTAGGTAGCGAAATTACTACAAAAATTAAGCAAGAATTTAAAAAGTTTGACAAAAGCAGGTTAGATAAAGTTTTTGCACTAAACCACGAAAGCAAAAATCAAGTTTGGTACTTTATTCCATACACAAACGATGAATATTTTCACACAATTTGGATAAATGATATCTTAAACAAAGCTTGGTACAAACGAGTTTTGCCACAAAACATAACAACTGCCTGCGTTTTCAAGGATAATATCATAACCGCAGACAATAATGGTAACATTTATCAAGAAGAAATCGGAAATACATTTAATGGTCAGCCAATAGAATTTGTTTGGAAATCACCATTTCTTTCGCTTGGCGACCCAACAATCAGAAAAACGATAGATGAATTTTATTTCATTCTTGATGAAAGTTACGAAAATAACTTTAATTTTTCCGTCTTCAAAAATTACGATAGTGAAAACCAAGACGACAAGGAGGAAATTTACTCCTCAAATTTTGAAAATTTAATTTGGTACAAAGAAAATTCAATAACCCCTCTAAATGATACTTGGCCGAAGGACAATGATGAAGCGATTTGGGCAATAGACGCAGAAAGTATGTACAAAGCGGAGATTTCAGAAGCAAATTACGCGATACAACTTTGCGTAGAAGGAAATTTACAAGAACATAACGCGGCAATCATTGGAATCGAGTTTAAGGAGATTTTCAAAGAAGATTAGTCTTCTATAATTACAACACCCCAAAAAACAGAAAGGAAACAAGAAAATGTCAGAAGAAACAACATCACAAACACCCCAAGAAGTAACAGGTAACGCATACTCAGCATTTATCCCTGAAATTTGGAGCAAAAAATTAAACACAATGCTTGAAAAAAATTGTGTAATGATGCAATGCGTTAATAGAAATTACGAAGGTGATATTCAAAATCAAGGCGATAAGGTTAAAATCATTACTCCAGCAAACGTAACTATTTCAACTGTTGGCTCAGATAACTTGTCTTACAGTGAACTTACTCCAACTTCGACTGATTTAGTTATCGACCAAAAGAAATATTTTGCCTTCAAAATCAACGACGTAGCTCAAGCTCAAGCAAACCAAGATATTATGACTGCGCACCTTGGCAATGCTAAAAAAGCTATTGAAGAGGTTCAAGATTCTTTCTTATTAGGTATGCACACTGATGTTGATAGCGAAAACATCGTTGGTTCTGAAGAGGAAGCTATTACCTTAGACAAATCAACAATTTATTCAAAATTCGTTGAATTAGCCTTAAGACTAAAAAATTCAAACGCCCTAACTGGTGAAAAATCACCTTGGGTAGTTATTAACCCTACAATTGAATCATATTTGTTACAAAGCAACGAATTTATTAGCGCTCACAACGTAGCAGACAAAACCTTGCGCGAAGGTTCAATCGGTAGAATTGCAGGCATGGACGTATTAGTAAGCACAAATTTAACTTCAACATCAGGTGTATTCTACGTTCTTGCAGGTACAAACGACGCAATTACTTTCGCCTCTCAACTTGCAAAAATCGAAAGCTTAAGAGATAAAGATTCTTTTGCAGATTTAGTTAGAGGTTTGTATTTATACGGCGCAAAAACAGTTCAACCAAAAGCTTTGGCAAAAATGGTTGTTCAAGACCCTTCTGTAACTCAAGAGGTTATCACAACAAACCCAACAGAATCAGAAGGCAACGACACACAAGATAACGGCTAAAATAAAGCTCCTTTATTATATTTACCCCAGTAGGCGTGAAGCGCAACTTTGCGCCTACTCATTAAAAAGGAAAAACTATGTTTAAAAATCTAAAAGAAAATATTACAGAACTTTCGTATTCTGCGGTAAATTTTGCAGAAAACGCTCTTGCCAGCAAATCAGGCAAAGAAAAGAAAAACGCAGCGATTGCTTTCATTGTAAATCGTTTAACAATACCTGCACCGTTAAAACCAATCGTCATATTGATTTTGACTAGATTTATCGACCAATCAATCGAAATTGCAGTAACGTATATGAAATCAATAAAAAATGAGGACAAATAAATATGTCAAACGAACAAGAAAAAACAACATCTTCAGCCGAACAAACTGAAGCTTCAAACAATATTGAACAAAATCAAGAAAAAATTTCAAACCTAAAAGCACAGATTGAAGAAAAACTTGATACTAAAATCAATTCTTACCAAAAACCAACTCAAAATGATGATTTAAAAGCTAAATTGCAAACCCTGCAACAACTTTTAAACACTGGAATTTCAGAAGGACAGCAAGGACAAAATTTATTGAACCAGATAATTAAGGCGGCGCTGGACAGTAATACACAAAAAACGTCTGAAGAAGCTCCAGAACCTCAAGTGCTTTTTGACAAGAAAACTGCTTTTAAGGAATTTGAAAAAGAAAACCCAGATTTTTTCAATCTTGACGGACGAAGTGAAATTTTAAATTACTTAAATTCCGAGGAAATTCAGTTTGATAAAGATGAACTTTCTAAAATCTCAAAAATTGTTGAACAAGTTGAAAAATCAGCAATAGACAGATATTTAAAGAAAGTAGCGCACGAACAAAATTTAGAAAGAGCAAATTCGCAAGCCAAGGAGAAATTAAAAGCCAATGCTCAAAATTCAACTAGCAACGCGAAGAACCTTCTACCTTTTACTCGTGAGCAAATCGGCAAAATGACAAGTGCCGAGTTTCTAAAAAATGAAAAACTCATTATGGAACAAGTCAAAAATGGACTAATAAAATAGCACTTATTTTCAGGCGGTACACATCAATGTACCGCTTGGAAATTCAACTAGAATAAGGAAACAAAATGAACTATCTTGAAATCATAAACAAATGCTTAATGGAGCTTAATTACAAACGAGTTAGAACTTTTGAAGAATTAATCAAAAACGATCACGCAAAAATTAAAAATATCATCAACATCATCAATGCTGAAATTTGCACCTTCGATAACTGGAATTTTTTACTAAGAAAAACTCAACTTAAGCTACCGAAAAATACAACAGAAATTCAAAATACAATCAACGGAAAAATAAATACGCTCTACATTGATAACAAAAAACTTTCTTATACATCAGATTTTGAAAGCTTTTTGCTAAACAAAAACGTAAATTCTGAAAAGTATAGCGTTCTTAACGACAAATTACTCCTACCAAAATATCAACAAGACAAAACTGTTGAAATAGTTTACTACACAAACGATTTTGCAAAAAATTCCGATAATACAGAAAAATCCCGATTAGAAAATGAAACGGACGTTTCACTAATCCCCGAACCGTTTGTTGAGCCTCTGCTTGTTTACGGAACCTGCATGAAAATGAAGGCAAATCCGCAATATAGCAAATTTAGCTATTGGATGAGTATGTACAAGGAAAATCTTGCCTCAATGCGTTCAAAATTATGCACTGATGCGCAACAACACCCAAACATCATTATCCAAAGGGATTAAAAATAAAAAAATAGGCGGAACTTTGTTCTGCCTATTAATAAGATTTTACACTAGCCGAAATATAAATAGCATAATTATAATAAGCTATTTCAAAATTTCAGGCAAATATATTACGAGTTCTTAACATTATGGAAAAACTTACCCCACAAGAAAAGAAATTTATAACTGAATACATAAAAAACCTCGATGGCGAAAATGCAGTAAAGAAAGCTGGTTACAAAGAGAAAAACTTGTCAAAAGTTGCTGAAAAACTTCTTGCAAAAGATTACATCGTCAAGGAATTAAATTTGCAATTAAAAAAACAAGTCGATGCATTAAGTATCACAAAAGGGTACGTGATAAAAAAATTACTTCAAATTGCAGAATTTAGCCTTGAAGAAGAAGAAATTACGGACAAAGACGGCAACTATACTGGCAAAAAGAAATTACGAGATACTAGCTCTGCTCTAAAAGCCATTGATAGCTTATGGAAATATCTATACGGCAAACCTCAAGAACAAGAAGGGTTTGAAGCCAAAATTATTACAATCAGCAACCTTAACGATAACAAAATTTAAAAAGGAGAAAAAATGAACAATAAAAAACAATTAATCGAAGACGCGCTAATTTCTGGAAAAAATCTTGATGAATTAATCAAAATTAAAATGAAGGAGGAAATGACAAATGTCTTTTCAAAAATAATTCAAAAATCAGAAAGACAACGCATTTTTGACATAAAAAAGATACCAAAAGGTAGTATTTTTAGCAAAAATACCGTGTTTAAAAAATTCAACAAATCCAATAATACTATAAGCTACATTAACGGACTTCAAGCCGAAGCGCTTTTGGGGCTTGATGAAGCAACACGAAAGAAGCTTCAAAATGGAGAAATTGAAGTATTTTCAACAGATAACGCATTTGTGAAATTTGAATATACGGAAATTACAATCCAACGCTAACAAATCTTGGAATTGAATCAATTAAAAGTAAAATGAAGAATAGCAAAAATGCTACGATTGCAAACATTTTTTGTATATCGCTAAACAAAAAGCCTTTTTTATTTCTTCTATAGTCTTTAATTGCTTTGTATTCCATTGCATAAGGTTGATAAGGAAGTTGTTTTTCAATTTCTTCAAGCACTTTTGAGAATTTAATTTTGATAAGGCAATTGTAAGAATCAACATTCAACCACCATAAAGCACAACTTATCATACCTGAAATGCAAAAAACGCAAGGGGCAGAAAGTCTTCCTAACGCAAAATGTTGAGTGACATAAACAAGAAAAAATAATGCCAAAATTAGTACCATATAAAATTTATTCGTCATAAAAGCTCTGTCAACGAATTTTTCTTTTTGTTCTGAATAAAGTCTATATTGCGACATTATCAATTCTTCTTTGTCCATTAGGTTGCTCCTTCTTTATTACAAAAATATTTTATTAATAGCAAAGGTAAAAGTCAAGAAATGATTAAATTTTTAAAAGTAAACATAAACCGAAAAGAGAAAAAATACAAAAATCTCCAATTTTTAGAAGAAATTTATTACCTTTATCAAAAACATTATCGATATTTAAGCGACGATTACGCAACGTATGAGAGCCTTTTGGACGAGGTAATAAATATCATTGAGCAGGCGACGCCGTTTTTTTGGGTAATTCTGAGTGATGAAAATTTTGCAGGTTTTGTATTTTTAGAAAATCTCATCGGAAACAAAAACAAACTTCACTCCGCACAAATTACAACTGCCTTCAAACAGGAATTTTGGGGAGATTTCACTAAAAAATCAGCGAAAAAATTTATACGCTACTGCTTCAAAAAATTAAATCTAAAAAAATTAAAAGCGCTCGTTTTTAAAGAAAACCTAAAAACAACAAAAATTTTGAAAACGGCAGGCTTTAAACTTGAAGCAGAATTAAAGGCTGAAACGCTTAAAAACGGTAAATTACAAGATATAAAAGTATATTCAATAACAAAAAAGAGGTAAAAAATGAAAATAAACGACAAAACAATATCAAACGACGAATTATCATTTTTACGCGAAAAAATTATAAACAAATACGACGAAATGGACGACGCAAGGCGCGGTCAACTAAGCGATATCAAGCTCGTAAAAAGTTCTATTTATTCAAATAATATTCCGTCAGTAAACGAATGGAATACGAAAATTCAGCTTCCAGATATTTACGAACTTGCGCAAACATTGAAAGCGCACATCAGTGAGAATTTATACTCTCATCCTGACTCAATGTTTGACGTTTCAGGCAAAACTCCGCAAACACAACTTCTTGCAAATCGCCAAAAGGCAATGCTTGTAAACACCTTTGAAGAAATGCACCTTGAAGAAGAAATGGAGAAAATGATTGATTCTATTG
>CAVCIX010000028.1:7567-18159 GCA_963602505.1 Anaerovoracaceae bacterium
AAAGTACACTTTTTGTAGGCTGGCAGACCAAAACAAAAACTGTTAGACGCCCTCAAACAATAGAAGAACAACTTGTTAACCCAACAGAAACAGGCTTTGTTATTGAAGAAAAAGTTATTTACGATAACGCGAAAATCAAATTTATCAAACCTGAAGATTTTGTTTTTGACAAAAATAATAAAGATAACTGGGATTCTTGCGCGAAAGTTTACAGAATTTATTCTTCTATTCACGATATTGCATCGGACAAATCGAATAATTTGTTGACAGAAGAAAAATTAGAAAATTTAAAACAGTTAATCAATAACAAAAAATCAAAAAATTCTACTGCTGAAAAAGCCGTAGATGACAACAAATGCGAAATTTTGGAATATTGGGGCGATATAGAACTTCAAAACGGCGAAATTTTGAAGAACCAAATTATCGTTGTTGCGGGCAGAAAAGAGATTATCAGAATTGAAGATAATCCGTTTGTAATCAATCCATTTATTTACGCAAATATTATCAAAAATCCTGATACAGAGCGTGGAATTTCACCCTTGAAGGTCGCAATCATTATGAACAATATTTCCTCAACAATTTTGAACAAACAACTTGACGCCTTGTCCTTGATGATGAACCCACCTTATTTAGCACCTAAAGGTTGTTTTAAAGGTGAACAAGTGGTTCGTCCAGGGAAAATTATTGAATATGATTCAGCCCTAATGCCACAGGCGCCAGTTCCACTAAGTTTTGAAAACGCTTTACACGGTTGGGATTTCTTAAATTATTTCAAAAATACAACTGAAAGTGCAACAGGTATTTTCAAAAATATGGCAGGAAATATTCAGAACGAGGCTAGAACCGCAACAGAGCTGACTTATTCAGTATCTGGACAAACTGCAAGATTAAATATGATGCTAGATGCAATTAATCGCAAATTGATTATTCCAATGGTTGAAAAAACTGCTGAAATTATTGCAAACTTTAAGCTTGGCAGAGAATTAATTTGCATTAATGAACACGGAAATCCGATGTATATGGAGATTGATGACACTGTTCGAAACGCAACTTATATTTATAGATATGGCGATAGAAAAGCAACGTTAGAGCGCAAAACTCGTTCAAAAGAGCTTTTTGACGTGGTTAAATCGTTTGCTGAAGTTCCAGCAGTAAACGAGCAAATAAATTGGATAGAGTGCTTCAAATTTGCACTTGAACAGTATGGAATAGAAAATGCGAACCATTTTTTGTTAACACAGAACATGCCGGCAGATAATATGCAGAACATATAGCATATCCAACACACACAGGGAGCACCTACCCGCTCCCTTTTTCTTGTAAAAAATAACCCCGAAGGAAAAACTATGACAGAAAAATTTACATATACCCTACTCAAAGCTCAGCGCGAATTTCTTGAAATTCCTCACGATTACAGTATTGATATCGCAGTTTATCAAGGTGGTTACGGAAGCGGAAAGACCTTTTGCGGTTCTTTACTTGGAATTTTATTATGTCTAAAATACCCAAAAATCAGAGGGCTTGTTGGCGCACAAACCTACACTCTTGTACGCGATACAACTCTGAAAACATATTTCGAGCATCTCGACAATATGGGATTTATTGAAGGTAAAGACTATGAGTGGTCTGCAAGTTTGCAAACACTGAAATTCAAAAACAAATCTGAGATTTTATTCAAACATTTTGATGAACCAAACCAGTTAAAATCACTAAATTTAGGGTTTGTTGAAATTGAAGAAATGTCCGAGGTTCCGTTTGAAACTTTTAAAATGCTACTTGCGCGTATGCGTCAAAAACCTCGCGAAGGTTGGAAAAATTTTAAATACAGAATTTTTGGGCATACTAATCCCGAAATGGAAAGAGGTTGGATTTACAAAACCTTTATCAAAGACCCACTTCCGAATTATAGGTTAATCACGGCACCAACGACGGAAAATATCTATCTGCCAGAAGGTTTTTGCGAGGAATTAAAAAAGCTTTATGATGAAGATTATTACAACATTTGCGTTCTTGCGCAAAATGGACATTACTCCTCAGGACAAGTAGTAAAAGACTTTACGGACAAAAACATTGTTGACGTTAAATACCAACCCGAACTTGATATGCACATAACTTGCGATTTCAACGTTGACCCAATGTGCTGGGAATTAGCGCACAAAACGGACGACAAAGTATTCTTTTTTGACGAAATTGCAATGGAAAACACAACTACTGCCAAGGCTTGCGATGAAATATTTAGACGTTACCCAAATCACAAAGGGAAAATCATCATCAATGGTGACGCTTCTGGTGATAACCGAAGTTGCACGAGCGAATATACAAATTACGTAATTATAAAGAAAAAATTCCTAGAATACGGTTACGATGTGGAAATTAGAATAAAAGCGTTTAACCCACCAATAAAAAATAGAATTATGGCATTTAATAGCAAAATTCACCGTGCCGACGGAGAAATAGGGCTATTTGTGAGTGAAAAATGCGAAAAACTTTTGTATAACATTTATAACTTGAAGTACATAGAAGGTTCTTCGCGCATAAATGTTCCGACATATCAGCAAATAAAACAGTCGAAGGAATTAAAATATTTAATGCACCCACTTGATGCCGCATCATACCTCGTTGACTACTACTGGCCAATAAAACTTTAAGCTTTAAACAAAGAAAGGATTACCCCATGCAAAATATTTTACAATATTCCCCAATAATTATTGTTGTTGTCATGTATTTGATTCAACAAAGAATTGTTGTTACTCCTGAACAATTAGAGAAAAAACATCGCGAAATTATGGCAGATGTCGAAGAAAAGTTCGCGACACTAAATAGCGTAAAAGACCTTAAAGAACAGTTCGGAGATATGAAAGAAAAAATTGATAGAATTTACGAATGTATCATCGCAGTAAAATAAATTATCCATGCAGGTAATATTCAAATAGAATTTTAAGGTTTATATTGTATATGAGAATTGAGAGCTTTATTTATTAAAACTTTAAAAGAGCCTGAAAAAGGCTCTTTTTTTATATCTATTTTATGTAAGAACTCAACTTTCTTTTAATCATGATTAATTCTTCTCTCGTCAAATATTTTGCTATGCGCGAAAATTCATACATAACATCCTCGTCCGAATACATACCGCATTCCACACGTTTTACCCAATCATTAACCTCTTTTGTAATCATAATATTTATTCCTTTATTTAAAAAATTTGACTTTCTAACAAAAATTATTATAAAAGAAATATGCTAGAAAATATTAAAAACTTTTTAAAACTAAATAAAAAAATTTGTCCAAAATCTGTTGATGAACAAATTGATGACTTATTCAACGATTTAGGTGGCGACACAATTTGCATAAAAGTTGGCTCTGATATTTGTGAATTCGGGGAAGAAATAGCAAATCAAATTGGTGAAGTTCGCGCAAAAATAAAGGATAAGACTGGATTAATAATCCCTCCTGTTCGCTTGACAGATTTTGGCAACAATGATTTTCAAGAAAACGAATACAGAATAATTATTCAAAATAAAACTGTATTCACTGGTTTTACTGTTCCAAAAGCAGATTATGCCTGCAACGAAATCATTAGAGAGCTTGAAAAGGCATGTTTGGCTAACGTAGAACTTGTTCTTACTTGCGAAATGGTTGAAAAGTACATAAACCACGTTCAAAACAAAAACAGTTGGCTCGTTTGGTACTTATCTCGACTAATTCCACCAACAGGTATAAAAGTTATCCTAACTGATTTAATCAAAAATGGAAAATCTATCAACGATATTTGCTACATTTTTGAAAAAATCTGCGAGCAAGCAACAATCGAACGCGATATGTGCTCAATCAGAGATCCTTACAAAATCGCAAAAGCGGTAAACTCTGAAATTAAATAATAAATTTTCTCTTTTCGACAACATACAATAAAGTGGCGCGAAGTGCTTAGGCACTTCGCGCCTTCTTGTTAATATAAATTCACAAATCTCGAATTTTTAGCAAATTTTTATCTTGAGGAACATTAAATGCACTGTAAATAATTTTAGGATTATTTGCAGATTTTGTGTAAAAATTATCAGATAAGGAAATTTGATTTGAATAATTATATGTTGCCAACTGGAATGCTTCCACAAGCACAACCAATTCCAGCACAAAAACAAAATAATCAGACAAATCCAATAAATAAACCTCAAAACTTTTCGCCAAACGAAGCTGGTGAATGGGTTAGCCTAAAAAAAGAGCAGGCAGAAATTGAGCTTCAGGAAGCTGAGCACTTTTTTGATGCAATACGAAAAGTTGTAAAACAAGTTCAAAAAGAATATGAAAAAGATGGTCACTTAACCAAGTCCATTTCTTGGTCTAAAACAAGAGATGTTTTAAAAGACAAGTGGGATTATTATTATAATAAAGAATACAAAAACGACTCACAAGAAAAAGACTGTTTTTACAATAAAAAACTAAGTAGAAACGCTGCATTGATGTGTCGTAACGTATATAATGACGAGCAAAAAAATATTGATGGGTTTGACCCAGTCGATAAAATTGAAGACTCTGAAACTGGTCTAAGGGCAGTTGCATACAAAAAGAAAAATGATATTATTGTTGCATATTGCGGAACAAACGATTCAAAAGACTTCATAAGTGACGCTCAAATGGCGATGAATGAGGTTCCTGACCAGTTTGAAAAGGCTAATCAGTTTTACTTAGACACTGTTGCAAAATATCCAAAAGCAAGTGTTATGGTAACAGGACACTCTTTGGGTGGTTCTTTAGCTGAACTTATTGCAAGCAAAAACCAAGGAACACATGCGCTAACATTTAATTCTTTCGGTATTCATAATATTATGACGAATAAAGAGCGAAAGAATGGCACAGTTTTTCAAGATAATAAAAACGTATTTAACTATATAATTATGGGTGATCCAGTTTCAAATTCAACAAAACACGTTGGAAAAACAACGCGAATGAAGAAAACCGCGATAAACAATCACTCAATTGCAAACTACATCAACCTTTGGGCTTAACCATTTTTAATGGCGGAGAGGGCGAGATTCGAACTCGCGGTGGACTTTCACCCACACAGACGTTCCAGGTCTGCACCTTAAACCGCTCGGACACCTCTCCAAAGGTTTATTAAACATTACATAAATTTTTTTTCATCAATATCCATTGCCTGTTTTAGCGTAGATTTTAAGTATGTTTGGTAAGGCATACCAAGTTTTTCGGCAATTTTCTTTGCTCTCGCAATTTCAAATTCAGACCAGCGAAAATGGACATTTGCAGTTTGTTTTTTCTTTGCAATGTCTTTCTCTGCCTTTTCTTCAAATTCTAAAATTTGTTTTTCAACCTCTTCTGTTGGAATATATTCAGAAACTTCTGCAATTCCCACATTTGGAATATTTACTTTTTTAGTCATTTGAACCTCCTTGAGAAAAAGCCGTTATTAATAAAATATTTTCATCTTTCAAATACGTGTAATAAACTGTTATATCAAGACTTTCGCTATAAGCTTCGTATCTATCATATTCTGCATTGTATTCTTCATAACTTCGAGAAAAATACGCTGAAATTGCTTGCGCTGGCGTTATTAAATGCCTAATATACATGTGATATTCGTAATTCTGTGTAAGTTCATCATAATCTAGCTTTACAACAAACTTTTGTCCTTGAACTTTGAATATTTCATATTTTGGTTTCATATAAATATTGTAGCACATTGTGTACACATTTTCAAGTGCAAAATATTTTCCCTATCGTAACAATACTATTTTATCAACACATCCATCAACGGTGGACAAACTGCTATTGAAAGTAAAAGAATAAAAAGACAGGCAATGAAAAATATCAAAATTTTTGTAAAAATTGACCATTTTGCCAGTTCTTTTTTCAATATTTCGAAAAAAGTTCGTCTTTTTCTGTGAATTCTAAAATGTTCAACATCCTCTTTTAGTGCTTGATTAGAGGTCAAAACATTATATATAAAATTAGGTAAATATTCCGAAACAGAAATCAAATCCAATA
The DNA here is from genome assembly GCA_963602505.1 of Anaerovoracaceae bacterium. Lineage (GTDB taxonomy): Bacteria > Cyanobacteriota > Vampirovibrionia > Gastranaerophilales > Gastranaerophilaceae > UBA6984. The sequence goes on from CAVCIX010000028.1 coordinate 13,568, forward strand.
AAAATTTATGATAGCAGAGCGAAACACTTTTTCCCAAATAGTCTTCAAAAGTAATATGTTCGCCGTCATTTTTTAAAATATCAACGGTTGTTTTTGTATCTACAAAATCCGCTTTTACACGTTTTATATCTTTTGTGCTAATAACCACTTGTCTTTTATTGTTTTTATACCTATAAATAAGTGTTAATGCGGTTTTTGATACCAACAAATCAGACACGTACTCATCTTTGCTTTTGGCTGAGAAAAATCTCAAAAATGCAAAGAGTATAAGCAACGAAATAACAATTCCTTCGATAACATCCGCATCAAAACCGTCCGTGTATGCTATCCACACACAAAAGGCTAAAAGTGCCACTCCTAAAATAAATAGAGCAACAACACCAATATTATCTGCATCTGCGTTAACTTTAATTCTTTTCATAAAGTTTATTCTACATAAATTCTCAGACAAATTCAAGTTTTATTTGTAAATTCAGCAAATTTATGACATAATTATGAAATTATGAACATACTATTTTTACATAGAAATTTTCCTGCACAATTCAGACACATCGCGCCAGAATTGGCAAAAGACCCGAATAACAAAGTTGTTTTTATTACAAACAACGATAAACTAAATTTGCCCAATATAACAAAGGTTCAGTACAAATTAAAAAGACAAATTCCAAAAGATTGCCACAGATACTTGAGATTTGTTGAGGAATCCCTAATTCACGCACAAGCTGTTGCAGAAACTGCAATTACGCTAAAAAATCAAGGGTTTAAGCCTGACATAATTTATGGTCACACTTGGGGACAAACTATGTTTATGAAGGACATTTTCCCTGATGTTCCATTATTGTGCTATTTTGAATGGTTTTACAATGCTAAAGGCGGAGATATCGGATTTGACGGAAAAGAACCAAGCATTGACGATTTAGCGAAATTACGAACAAAAAATTCGCACCTCTTAATCGATTTATATTCTTGCGATGCAGGGATTTGTCCTACGAAATTCCAAGCAAAACAACTTCCAAAAGAATTTCAACACAAAATAAAAGTGCTTCACGACGGTGTAGATACTGATTTTTGCACACCAAAAGAAGATGCAAAATTTGTTATTGAAGATAAAAATTTAACACTAACAAAGGCAGACGAAGTTGTAACTTACGCAACTCGTGGAATGGAGGAATACAGAGGATTTCCGCAATTTATGGAGGCAATTTCTATTCTGCAAAAGAAACGTCCAAATATGCAAGTTATAATTGGAGGTGAAGACAGAGTTTGCTACGGTCCGCAAGTTGTAGGTACAACTTACAAAAAACTTATGCTTGAAAAACTGGATTTAGATTTATCAAGAATACATTTTGTCGGAAGCCTACCTTTCAACAAATACGTGGATTTATTGAGAATCTCATCTGCGCACGTTTATGCAACATATCCGTTTGTTTGCTCGTGGTCTTTATTAGACGCAATGTCTTGTGCATGCCCGATTGTAGCGTCAAACACTGAGCCTGTAACCGAATTTATGACAGATAACCAAACAGGCGTATTGTTTGATTTCTTTAATATTAATCAAGAGGTTGAAAAAATTGAATACGCGCTTGATAACAAAGACAAAATGAAGGAATACGGAAATGACGCGCGACAAGTAATTCTTGACAACTATTCATTAAAAGAGCTTTTGCCAAAGCATATTGAATTCGTAAAATCGCTAATCAAGTAATTATCTTACCTTGATACTTTCGTCCATATATTTAATCAATGGGTAGATAAAGAATTCGATTATTCTACGTTTTCCGATTTTGATTTCGTTTGTTGTCGTCATACCGAATTTGATTGATTGCTCTTTACCTTCAACCAAAAGAGTTGTGTTTTCAGGTTCTACGTAAACCTCATAAACAGGTCCTAGCTTTTCATCTTCAACACTATTTGGCGATACAAGAGTAACTTTGCCGTTTAAAATCCCGTATTTTTGGAAGTTGTACGTATCAACCTTGATTGATACTGGCATATTTGCTTCAACAAAGCCGACATCTTGGTTTAAGACCTTCGCTTTGATAACCATTTTTGCGTCTTTAGGAACAATGGTCATAATCTTTTCAGCAGGTGTAACAACTCCGCCAATTGTGTGTATAAGCACTTTATTAACATATCCATCAATTGGAGAAGTTAGGATTTGTTTTTGTTTTTCAATTTGAATTCTTTTGTTTCTAACTTGCGCTAATGATGCATTCAAGGAGTTAATTTCGTGCGTCAACTGTGTTGCTTCAACTGCAACCTCGTCATATCTAGCTTGTGGAATAATATCTTTTACTGAATTTAATCTATTTTTTGTATCCCTTGTAACAGATAATCTTGCTCTATCAGAGGCAAGTTGTTCCGCAATTCTTGCTTCTTCTTCGCGTAAATTATTCAGTTCTAATTCAGGCTCATACTCAGCAGGTGAAACGATAGCAACGGTTTGCCCTTTTGCAACATAATCGCCTTCTTCAACTCTAATTTCAGAAACAACACCTTTTTCTAATGGTTGAATAACTTTTTCTTCACCGCTTGGGATAATTATTCCGCGCGCAGTTACAACAATATCAACCTTACCTAAATACATCCATAATCCAGCAATAACCATAAACGAAATAATCAGCCAAAAAATTGTATTGCCGATTGGATTTAACGGTCTTTCCTCGATTTCAGACAACAAAGGACGAAATTCGTGAGCATCACCGTCTGATTTTGGTAGTATTAACTTTTTAATTTTATCTAAAATATTCATTTTTATCCTAACCTGCTTGTGCTAAATATAATTTTTTATAATAACTGTCTTTTTGCAACAATTCCTCGTGAGTTCCGACCTCAACAATTTGACCATTGTCAAAGCAAACGATTTTGTCGCAATCCTTGATTGTTGAAAGTCTATGCGCAATAACAATTGTTGTTCGACCTTTTGAAATCATTGCCATATTATCCTTGATAATTTTTTCAGATTCGTAATCCAACGCTGAAGTTGCCTCGTCAAAAATCAAAATTCTTGGATTTGAAATCAAGGCTCTTGCAATAGCAATACGTTGTTTTTGTCCGCCTGAAAGGCTTGAACCACGTTCTCCAACCTCTGTATCATAACCTTTTGGAAGTTTTGAGATAAATTCGTGAGCGCCTGCAATTTTTGACGCCTGAATAATTCCTTCCATAGGTACGTTTGGACGAGGTAGAGAAATATTGTCTTTAATTGTTCCTGAGAACAAGTAGTTTTCTTGCAAAACTATACCAATATTAGTTCTTAACCATACGGGATTAATATTTCTAATATCAATTCCGTCAATATAAATTGTACCTTGAGTTGCATAATATAATCTTTGAATAAGCTTTGCTATTGTTGATTTTCCGCTACCACTTCTGCCGACAAAGCCAATTTTTTCGCCTGCTTTAATATCTAAATTTATGTCGTTCAAAACGTAAGGCGCTTCAACATTGTATCTGAACGACAAATGCTCAACCTTGATATCGCCGTTTACGTGGCTTAAGGTTACGGCATTTTTTGATTGCAATTCTACTGGACTATTTAAAATATCGCCAATTCTATCTACTGCCAAAAGTGTTTGTTGGAAATCGTTCCACAAGCCAACCAATCTCAACATTGGTGCGCTAAATTGTCCAGAAAACATCTGAAACGCAATTAATTGACCTATTGTAAGCTTATTTTCAATTACAAGCATAACTCCGACGTACAAAATCGCAATTGTCATACCTTTTTGTAAAAATCCACAAATAGAGCCTGTAAAATTACCGATAATCGCAAGGTTAAAACTTGATTTCAAGTATTTTCCAAGTTTATCCTCCCACTTTTTGAACATTGAGCCTTCAATCGCAAGAGATTTAACTGTTTGCACCCCTGTAATTGATTCAACAAGGTAAGAATTTGAATGAGCGCCCATTTGGAATTTTTCCTCCAAACGTTCTCTCAATTCTGGCGTAATTGTTACATAAATAACCGCAATTATCGCTAAAAATCCTAGTGAAATAAATGTCAATTTTGGACTATAAACAAACATAATAGCCAAGAAAACTAGCGAGAAGAACGCGTCAATCAGCACTGATACTGATTTATCTGTAATAAATTCTCTAATTCTATCTAATTCTCTAACTCTTGCAGCAATATTACCAACTTGTCTTGTTTCGAAGTATGTGTAATAAAGTTGGAACAAGTGTTTGAAAAGTTTTGCGCCTAATTTTGCGTCAATTTTATTAGTCGTATGGATAAAAATATAATTTCTTGATAAGTTCAACAATAACTCAAAAATCGCAACCACGATAAAGGCAAAAGCCAAAACATCAAGTGTTGCAATAGTTCTATTTACAAGAACTTTATCCAAAATTACCTGTGTGAACAACGGAGTTACAAGTCCAAATAACTGGATTACAAACGAACCTAAAAGAACTTGTCCGATAATTTTTTTGTATTTGTAAATTTCGTTGAAAAACCACTTAAATCCGAATTTCACGTCAGTAATATTTGCCTTGTGGCTTAAAACTAACACAAAATCTTTGATTTCCTCTTGAAATTCCTCAATATCGTGAACTTCAGGCTGATTTGAAAGCGGTTTTAGAGTTAAGAC
>CAVCIX010000029.1:0-17683 GCA_963602505.1 Anaerovoracaceae bacterium
TAACAACATGATTGAGCACTCACAATACGGCTATTCTATTCTATTCTATTCTATTAGGCATTATAGCTGTTTCTCAGCTATAATGAAATTTATTTTACATTTGTTTACAACCTTTTCTTCATCAAAATGTTGACTTTTTAAAAAGCATCATTAAAAACAAATTGTTAAGATAATAAGGAGAGAGAAATATGTCTATTAATGCAATCAACACTCAATTGCTTGCTATCAAACAAGCAAAATCAAACGTCAAAACAGATGTTTCACAAAATGAAAAAGAAGCAAAAACTACTACAAACACGAGTACCCCACAAAAACAAATGAACGCAGATGATGTATTCAAATACATGTCCGCAACATCCACCATGCCTGTCCAACTTAAGAAAACTGTAAACGTCAAAGCCTATGTCGATGAAAAAAGTGCCTCAAGAATTAGTTCTTCTATGAAAACATTTGAAGAACAATATATGGCAAAACTTAACTCTGTAAAATCAGAATTTGGCAATATTTCTGACGATTTAGCAGAAAAAATCACACTTTCAATGTTTAATTAATTTACTTTAAAATCATATAAGAATTGCATTATGTAGATACTCGCCCGAATAAATTCGGGCTTTTCTTTTGCTAAAAAAGAGGCGCGGATTGATGAAATCAATCCGCGCCTCTTTATAAACTTAATTTATTATTTCAAATAATGTTGTTTGCCTGCACCGAAAACATTTTTTGCTACATCTACTGCACCATAAGCAGTTAAGCCGATTGCAGATGCTTTTGAAACTTTTCCTTTAGTCAAAACTGTTGCAGCAGTTAATGCTAATGGAACAACGTTATTAACTAAAGATTCACCGACACCTTTTACGTATCCTTTTGCTGAATTGAACCAGTTACGGATTCCGTTGAACCAACGACCCTTCATTTCTGCGTCAAATTTAGCATCTTGGATTTTTGACATCAACACGCTTGGTTTATCCAAAGTTCTTGTGTCCATATATGTATCTAAACCGCTATTTGCGATTGCGAGTTTTCTTTCTTCACCTGCTCTAACCTTACCTAGTTTATGAGCATCGTAGGCAATAGCTGCTAAACCTACATAACCTGTGGCTTTTGCTAAACCTGCTGTGAAATTTACTCCTGACATTTTATTTTTCCTTTTCCTATAATTTATCTTTTTATTTTTTGTTTTTACTGAGGCATTCTTAATAGAATTTTGTTTGCTACATCTGCCTCTGCACTGTTTGGTATTTTTGACATTTGTTTTAGAAGCTGGTTAGTGAAGTCATCACCTGTTATTAAGTTTGCCTCTAATGCTGCTAAGGATAAGCTCCTTATTGATAACTCTGGGTCTTGTAGCATTTTGTTTGTTAATGCGGTAAGTGCTGGATTGTCTTTTCTTTCAAGGTCCTCTTGAAGTCTTGCTACTACATCTTGACCTGCCATTAATCGTAACTTTTTGTCTTGAGAGTTTAGATAACTTTCTAGGTTTTTCACGTAATGATCAGTTAATTCCATTTTTGGTTTGTCTGATGCGGTGTTCTTAGCTATCTTTTCAAGAGCTTGTACCAATTCTTTAGGTACTGTTACCTCCTGTTTTATAGGATTTGATTGATGAGCTTGCGCAGTTACTGTAACTTCTTTTGGTTTTTCTGTAACTACTTCTTGCTTTGCAGGTTCGCTTGGTTTAATATTAGCGGCTGAACCTTTGCCGTTGGCTTCCTCATTTGCCTTGTTAATATCAACCATTTGTTTTGCAAGTGCAGCTTGATTCAATCTCATAATTGCAGGTGATGCAAATGTGTTAAGGTAATAAGCAGCTGGATAACAACCATTATTCAATACCATTGTTGACATCATACCGTTAGGTTTTGTCATATTTCCAATAGCTGGAGATGATACTTGAATACTAACACTTGGAGTGCTATTTGCTTGTACGTATCTTGATACGTTAGTCATTAACTTAACCTTACCTTACCTAAAATGAAATATTTTTTATTTCTAAACCTTACCTACATATATATAAAGTCAAAAGCCATGTAAAAATTGCCTTTTTCAGGTAATTATTAAGAAATATTAACAAAAGTTTAATAAATCGCAAATGCAGTTATAATCATGATATGAACGATTTTCAAAAAGAATTACCAAAAAGACTTTGTCTAAATTGCAACAAATGCGCTGGAACACTTCCAGATAGTGCGTTTGCAGATATTCCAGAAGGTTGCGGATACTATGGCTATATGTTTGCAAAAAAAGAAGAACACAAACAAAAAGTTCGCAAACTCAATGAAGAAATTATTCTGTTAAAAGTAAAAATTCAAAATGCAAAGGGCGAAGCTAAAAGAAAAAAATATCAAAAAGCATTAGACAAAGTTCAAGAAAAATTAAAAGCACTTGAAAAATTTGGACCAATTGATTTTTAATAAGCTTTGCGCCGAGGCTTCGCCTCGGCGCAAAATAAAAAAGAGGCGCGGGTGCTTAAAAAGCACCCGCGCCTCTTTTAAACATTTTAAATAACTCTATTATATGGACTTTCTGAATCTTTTTTAGTTTGTCCGATATAATCTGCAAATACTAAATAATTGAATATCATGAACATGCTTATGAACAAAATAAAGAAAAAGTTCATCGGATTCATGCCATTTAGCATTAAAATTATCCAAGATGGTAGAACGCAAGCCACCAAGGTGAATAAAATTGCTTGAATCATATAGGCAAACAAATTAACAATAAATGTTGATAACGCTTTAACAATTTTCATTGGATTGTAAGCGTCATAAAGTTTGCCTGTATCCAAGTATTGTGTAATACTTGCAAAAAATAATGAAACAAGCAACAAATAAAAAATCGCATAAACTATGTAAAAAACTATTTGATTATTCATAATTTGTGGATTTTGAGACAACACAAAAACAAACAACATAAACAATAGAAAATTTATAATAAGAATTGGAATTGCTGCCAAAACCGTGAAGCCCAAAGTTATAAACATTCTAACTGGCATCATAAATGAAGGTAGCAACATTGGTTCAGAATTGCAAGAGCGACGAATTGTTTCAAAAAACACCGCTGCAAAAATAACACCGAAAACAATGTTCAAAGTTGCAGAAATAATCGCCTGTCCACCCAACATTGTATATGTTGCAAGTAGTGCAGGAATAGCCAAAATTGCAATTTTTATAAAAGCATACTTATCGGTTGCTACGTTTCTAATGCAATCCACAATATTTATCATTTGTTCTCCTTAGAATTGTTTCAAAAATCTTTCATCGTTATTGAAGAACAATCTGATATCATCAATTGCGTATTTTAACATTGCAAGTCTTTCAACGCCCATACCAAAAGCGAAACCGCTATATACTTCTGGGTCGATGTTTGAAGATTTAAGTACGTTTACGTCAACCATGCCAGCACCTAAGATTTCTAACCAGCCAGTACCTGAGCAAGTTTTGCAACCTTTACCTTGGCACATAATGCATTGAACATCGATTTCTACTGATGGTTCTGTGAATGGGAAGAACGAACTTCTAAATCTTGTTGGTCTTGATGAACCAAAATATAATCTCAAGAATTCGTTTAAAACGCCTTTTAAATCAGCAAAAGTAACGTTCTTGTCGATATACAAACCTTCGATTTGGTGGAAGAAATTGTTTTTACGAGAGTTGATATTTTCGTTTCTGTAAACTCTACCAGGAACAATAACTCTGATAGGAGGTTTCATATCTTCCATTACACGAACTTGTGCACCTGAAGTTTGACCTCTCAAAATTACGTGAGGTGCAATATTTGTGTAGAAAGTATCTTGCATATCACGTGCTGGGTGGTCTTTAGGGAAATTCAAACCGTCGAAGTGGTAGAATTCTGTTTCAACCTCTGGTGAATTTTTATCTGGAGCAACAGAAAATCCTAATGAATGGAAAATATCAGAAATTTCGTTAATCGTCTTTGTAATTGGGTGAACATGACCCATTTGAACATATTTACCAGATAAAGTTACGTCAATTTTTTCTTTTTTTAATTTTTCATCTAATTCTTTTTTATAAAATTCGTCGTACTTAGCTTTTACTTCTGCTTCCAAGTTGTTTGCAACTTCGTTTGCAAAAGCACCGACAACTCTTTTATCTTCATCAGATAAGTCCTTCAAATTCTTTTTAATTGAATTCAATTCGCCTTTTCTGCTTAGATATTTTAATTTCAATTCTTCAATATCTGCGATTGATTTTGCATTTTGTAAATCAGCTTTAGCTGCATCGTAAATTTTTTGTAATTGTTCTTTCATCATTTCCCCTGTTACATCACTGGATTATTCATTTTTTCGTATTTAACTGAAGTTACATCTCCGTGTCCTGGGTATATTTCAAGGTTTTCATCCAATGAATTTAAAATACCTTGAACACTTTTTTTCAATTGTTCATAACTTCCACCAGGTAAATCGGTTCTGCCGACACTACCTAAGAATATTGTATCACCTGAAAATAATTTATCATCAACTAAATAACAAACTCCGCCTTTTGTGTGTCCTGGAGTGTTAAATATTTTTATTTTGCTATTTCCGATTGATAAATCTTCATTTTCATCAATATATTTTGTAATTGGCGGAACATTAACTCTACCTAAACCGCCAACAAATCTATCAACAAAAGTTGCAACATCTTCGATTAACGCTTTATCGTTGATTGGTGCATAAATTGGAGTTTCAGGAAATTTTTCGTGTAGTTTTTCTAACCCCAAAATATGGTCGAAGTGCCCATGTGTGATTAAAACATATTTTAACTTAGCGTCATTTTCTTTTAAAATGTCTTCTATTTCAGGAACAGTACCACTGCAATCGATTAAAATTGCCTCTTTTGAAGTTTCATCGACAAGTAAATAATTGTTATTTTCTAATAAACCAACGACAAAAGTTTTTAAAATCATTCTTCTGTTCTCACTAATTTAAAAATTTTATTACACATACTGAATACCTTTTCAGCATCACTTAATGATAGCATATTATCTGCATCACAAAGAGCTTTTTCAGGTTCAGGATGAACCTCAAAGAACAACGCGTTTACGCCTGCAGCAACCGCAGATTTTGCAAGCACTGGAACCCATCTTCTATCTCCACCAGTTGCACAACCGTTTGTTCCTGGCATTTGAACACTGTGTGTAGCGTCAAACACAACAGGGTAACCCAACATTTGCATAATTGGAATTGCGCGCATATCAGTAACCAAGTTGTTATAACCAAAACTTACGCCACGTTCTGTAAATAAAACATTGTCATTTCCAAAATCAACAACTTTTTGAGCCAAAGCCTTCATTTGTTGCGGTGCTAAGAATTGTCCTTTTTTAATGTTTATAATCTTTCCTGTTTTTGCTGACTCAACTAACAAATCTGTTTGTCTGCACAAAAACGCTGGAATTTGAATAATATCTGCGACTTCTGCCACTTTTTGAGCATCTTGTGGTAAGTGAACGTCTGTCACAATTGGCACATCAAATTCTTTTTTAATTTTTGCTAAATATTCTAAGCCTTTATCAATACCTAGACCTCTGTAACCATCAATAGTCGAGCGGTTTGCCTTGTCATAAGAAGCCTTGAATACATAGTTTACACCTAAATTTTCAGTAACTGATTTCAACTTTTCAGCAACTTTTGCCATGCAATCATAATTCTCAATTGCACAAGGTCCAGCAAGGATTGTTAAACTATCCCCACCAATTTCAAAATCTCTTAATTTAATCTTTTTTACTTCTATCATAATACGTTTATTTTAGCTAAAAAACATTTATTTGTCTATTAAAAATAGTAAAGAAAAAGCATAAAAAAAGAACCCTTGGAAGGGTTCTTTTCTCTTATATTCTATAAGAATTAGTATCTGTAGTGAGCGAAAGCTTTGTTAGCTTCAGCCATTTTGTGAGTATCTTCACGTTTTTTGCATGCTTGACCTGCACCGTTTGAAGCATCAATTAATTCACTTGTTAATTTATCAATGAATGATTTACCGCTTCTGTTTTTAGCTGCTGCAATTAACCATGATGAAGAAAGAGCAAATCCTCTGTCTGGTTTAACTTCTAGAGGTACTTGGTATGTAGAACCACCGATACGACGAGCTTTAACTTCTAACAATGGAGTTGCGTTAGTTAATGCTTTTTGGAAAATTTCCATTGGTTGTTCGTTTGTTCTTTCTTTAATTCTGTCTAAAGTTGAATAGAAAATTCTTTCAGCTAAAGATTTTTTACCGCGACGCATAATTCTGTTGATGAATTTTGAAACGTCTACGCTATTGTATAATGGATCAGCTGCAGGGATTCTTCTTGCAGGTTTAGAACGTCTTGACATTATTTACCTCCTTTTGCACGTTTAGCACCGTATTTAGAACGGCTTTGTGCTCTGTTTGCAACACCTGCAGTATCTAATGTACCGCGGATAATGTGATATCTAACACCTGGAAGATCTTTAACCCTTCCGCCTCTGATTAAAACAACACTGTGTTCTTGTAAGTTGTGACCGATACCTGGAATGTATGAAGTTACTTCAAAACCGTTTGTTAATTTAACTCTGGCAACTTTTCTAAGTGCTGAGTTCGGTTTTTTAGGAGTTGTTGTATAAACTCTTGTGCAAACTCCACGTCTTTGAGGACATTCCATCAATGCCGGTGATTTTGTTTTGTCTACTAGCTTTTTACGTTCGCGACGTACAAGCTGATTGATTGTTGGCATAATTTCTCCTTATATATAATTTTCTTTTTTTCGCCTAAATCTTAGTTGAACCTTTCAGCACAAAACTTCAGCTAAGTGTCTGTACTATATATATAACAACAAGAAAAAAGTATTGTCAACCTTTATTATTTATTGACAATACCTTTTGTTAAGTTTTTTAAGATTTATTTGTTTTTATGAAACAACTGCAAAATGGAAATCTTCAACCCAAGATTTAAAACCACCTTGCAAAAGCATTACGGGATAGCCTGATTTCGCCATTTTATATGCTACTCTGTCGCCTAAATGGCACAAATAATTGTAACAATAAACGACATGGATATCTTCTTTTGATAACTTCTCCATTTTGTCATAAAGTTCGTCGTACGGAATATTTTCTGCACTCGGCAAATGCGAAATATCATAGTCCTCTTTTGCCCTAACATCAAGCAATTTGACCTTGTTATCCTCTAACATTTCTTTTAATTCCACTGGACCCAAGGTATATGCAAGATTTTTTGCAAAAAATCTCATTGCATCCTCGGTATTTCTTCGTAATTCTTTAATTTTTTCACTCATGATAAATTTTCCTTATTTTTGACTACAACTAAAAAATAAAGAAAAAATACAAAATTTAAACTTCACCAACAGAGCAAATATTAAGGCGGTTTGGGTAATACCCAAACCGCCTATAAAATTATCTTGAAGCTTTAAAATCTAAAAGTTTTCCTGTTTCTAAATCTATCAAAAACCTTCTGCCATAAAAATCTGAAGCAGATATTTTATCATCTTCACAGAATATATTTTCATAAGGTAATGGATTTGTGAAATCTGCAAATTTTTCAGCAACTGGCTGAACTTGCCACTTTAATTTGCCATTCAAGTCATAGGCATAAATATTGTTCAAAGTATCATCTCCATTTGGAACCTCTAACAATGCCACAATAAACTGTCCTGCCTGTTTTACATCTCTTATATTCAAGGTGAAGGTTATATTTTTTTCACCGATTTTCAAAAAAGTTTTTCCGTGTTCGAAATTTTTATCCATAAAATTTTTCCTTTAAACTACAAATTAATTATACAAGAAAAATTTTTATTTAGTCATTCTAGATGACAACAAAGTTCCATTTTTGAAAGATATTTCGTAAGTTAGCCCAAAGAAGTTAGTCGCAGAGATATTGCCATTCTTAAGCAAGGTCATACCGACATAAGGACTAAATCTTGTGATTTTTGGATTAAATTCTTTAACCGACTGAACGCGCCAAAGTTTTTGACCATTCAAATCAATCGCATAAATGTTATCAACCTCTTGCGAATTTGTTGGAATATCAAGCAAAACCGCAACTCCGCCTTTAATTTTTGCAACACTATAAATATTATATTTAAACGATAATTTAGCGGTTGGTAATATTAACTTATTATCTACAAAACTTATATCCATTTAATTTCTTTCTATTTTTCAGGAATAAGTCGTTTTTTATCAAATCTTGTTGGAATTTCGAAGTTATCGGTGATGAAATATTGAGTTCCACCGCCGTTACCCCAGCCTTCTAGTGGGTTACATTTACCTGTAAACATCTTAGTTCCAGCAGGAACATCAACTTCTACGATGTATTTTGGCATAGCTGGTAATGCGTAGAAATCTTTAATTTCAGCAGGAGTCTTGCCAACTACTTCATCGTAAGGCATTAACCAAGTTCCTCTTGCGAAAGAAGACTCGTCGTTATAAACTCTAACAAATTTTGTTTCTTTACGTGTTACAAGTTCTGCTGAAGGAGTGTCACCACCTAAGAAACCTGGTTCAGAGAAACCAAAATCATTTTTCAAAACTTCGTTAACTTCGTCACCAGACAAGCTTCTTAAAACGTTCGTATTAGCTTTAATATCTGTACCTGAAGTAATTGCAACGCGTCTTGAATCAATCATACTTTGCAATTGTTGACGTTGTTGAGGGTCGCTCAAAGCTTTTACTTGTTGTTCTAAAGCGTTTAAGTCTGCACCCATTGTGTTAACGTCATATTCAAATCGTTCTGCAATTCCTCTGAATTGTTTTTTATCAAGAGTAACAGTACCGTCTGCTGATTGTGCAACTAAATTTGACAATCTTACTGCGTTAGGGTCAGTATTTGCAGCAACGTGTCTTGCTAAAATACCGCCTTCAACACCTTCTAGTGCGGAACTGTTGCCCATAAAGTTACCAATTGCGTGAGGGCTTAGCAATTCATTATTTTTAGTAATATTATTTACAACAACTGTTTGACCAACGTGAGCATCAGCATTTGAAATTACATCACCATGAACAATGTAGTTTACTGTATTGTGGTTATCAACTAATTTTCCGCCAGTTGCTTCAACAATACCTTTTGTACCAACTGCATCAAATGTGAAACCAACAACGTCATCGTATTTAGATGCAACCATTTCAGTTAACGAACCACCTAGAGAGTGACCTGTTACGATAACATTTGCATCAGGATGTTGTTGTTTAATTCTATCTACGAACGCAATTGCGTTGTCTAATTGTTCAGGAGTTCTGCCTGCTAACATTGCGAAATCTGAAGTTAAATCGCCAACATCATCAGAACCTCTAAATGCAACAACGATTTTTCCGTCTTTTTCGTATGCTTTTGCGTGGAAGCCGTTGTCTAAATCAACTGTCATTGACTTACCGTTAGTATCTGTTAAGATATTCCAACCGTTGTAAGCTTTATCTGCGCCATAAGCTTTTCCAGCTAAGTTACCGCAATCTTCAACAAGTTGAGAATCACCGATAAGTCCTTTTTGAGCAAGAGTGTGGTAAACATCTTCGCGCATGCCAGAACCTGCACGCCATTCTTCTCTACCTGGAGCAGTTACTGCGCTTCTTGTAGAAACACCGCTTGATTTTTGCCCCATACCTCGTGTTGCTTCGTAATCTACAACACCGTCAGCACGTTTTGTATAAGAAGTACGTGAAGTTTGAACCGCTTCTAAAGTTTCTAAGCCTGAACTAAAATCACCACGAGCAACACCTAAACTTGCAACATCAGCTTGAATTGCACGTCTTTGAGAAGATGTAATATCAACTTGAATGTCACGTGGAACATCTGGTGCAACATGAATACCTGTTGAAGTGTCAGGTTTAAAGCCCATTTGGCTTGAAGTTACTGTATAAGAATATCTAGAATGTTCAGGATTAATAGCTTCAACTGCTTGAGCGCCACCTGTCCAAACTTGGTCAGCTGAACTTAAGTGTCTTGGATTTTCTGCTCTAAAGTCAGCAGATTCTTTCATTCTAGCTTGTAAATTTGCACTTTTTTCATCAGGGGTCATATTAGCCCAGCCCTTTTGTTCTCTATACAATGGGTCTGTGCTTGCTTCTAATTTTCTTGCGCGTCTTGCGTCTAAGAAATCACCTAACATTTCACCACCAACTGAAGAAACTATTGAAGTAATCGCAGTTGATAAGTGAACTTCACCTGTTTGTAAATATTCAGCAGTTAAATCAACGCCTAAATCTGTTGCGGCTTGAGCGGTATATCTTGTTACTCTGCCAACTTCTGCAAGTTTTAAACCTTTTGACATACCACCACTAATAAGTTGACCTGCTCCGTCGATTGCAGCATTTTTACCAGCAGTAAGGTATTCATCACTTGTGTGAGTTCTACCGTCAGACATCATGTCAGTTGCATCAACTGTAAATGACAACGCTGATGAACCTACTGCTGCGATTAACAAGCCAGTAGCAGAACCACCTGAAGCAACCGCGATAACTGCAGAACCTACGATTTTTGCAGTAGTTTTAACAACCGCAGCACCTGTATCTTGTGATGCATTGTAATTTTCAACTCTTTCAACAATATCGTTTCTTGTACCGAAAGCACGTTTGTAAGACGCGTTCATTTCGTTTTGGTATTGTTGTAAAGACTTACCATTCAAAGCATTTTTAGTATTTAACGCTAAACCTTTTTTAATGTCAGCATAAACACTTTTCATATAGTTAACGTCAAAAGTTTTGCCTTCTTTTTTAAGTTTTTCTTTAAGTTTTGCCATATCGGCATTTGATAAACCTAAAATATCTTGTAAACTTTTTTGAATAGCAGAAGCATTGCCTTCTTGGAATAATTTATCCATTCTTGCAGTTACTGCTTTTTCAGTTGCAACGGCAGTTGAAACAGATGCTAATTTTTGTTTTTTAGCATTGTAATCTTCAATATTCTTTTGACTATATTCAACGCCAAAGGTTTCTTTGAACTTAGCCTTGAATTGAGCATCACCAGCTCTATAAGCAGTTCTTAAACCACTTAATTGTTCATGATACTTAGCTAAATCTTGGCGAACTTGTCTTGCCGTGTTGCCAGTAGCTGACCATAAATCATTGTTCCAAATATAAGAAACTGCATCTGCAACATCAGCTGCCCAACCGTCTTTTTCCATTTGGTTGTTAAAACTTGTTACCGCTTTGTTGTAATCTGCGCGCATACCTTCAACAACGCCACCTTGTACTGCTCTTGCGTGTCTTTGTTCTTCGCGTCGTCTTTCTACTTGAATTTCTGCGTCAGTTTTTATTGCAACAATTCTTGAACCTTTTTTAGGTATTTCAACATTCGGATTCAATAACAATAATTCGTTAGTTCTATCGTTAATTTGACCTTTTGTTGGGTTTGTAACACCTTCTGATTTTAATTGTTCTTCTGCAAATTTATACCAGTTTTGATAATCTTTTTGTAAAGTAATAGCTTTTTGTTGTTTACCTTGCAAACGTTGAGCAACACGTTGTTCTTCTTGCGCAGTATATTCAGCAATTTCAACAGCAGCACCATTTCTATGTCT
Organism: Anaerovoracaceae bacterium; assembly: GCA_963602505.1. Taxonomy (GTDB): domain Bacteria; phylum Cyanobacteriota; class Vampirovibrionia; order Gastranaerophilales; family Gastranaerophilaceae; genus UBA6984. Next base: position 11,485 of record CAVCIX010000029.1, read on the forward strand.
TAAGCCTCTATAGTTTGCAGGGAATTCACCATTAACTCTTACTTCTTCACCAACTAAGAAGTAAGGGTCATTATTGCTATCTCTATGAACAAGATTTCTATTCAAAGAGGTTATTTGTGCAGTTGTTCTACGGAATTTTTGACCTAAAGAAGGAATTGTTTCACCGTTTTGAACAATAACTTTAGTATTACCGTGTCCGTCATATTCTGCAACACTGATTTTGCCGTCTTTTGTCGTAATTTGTTGCATAAGTCTATGACCTGACTGATTGTATTGAGTTTCAGTCAAAGTGCCTTTTGGACTTGTTATTGCATCATAAACAACATTGTTATTTTTGTATAAAGCTACAGTTTTTGTACCGTCTTGTGCAATATTTACACTTTGAACCTTGTTGTGTTCTGCGTCGTATTGAGTTGAATTAAGGCTTACAATTTTGCCGTCTTTTACAACTGAAACTGTTTCTGTATCTTTATATCTTAAAGTTTTTGTAAAATCATTTTCGCCAGTGTAATTGTATTCAGCGATTTGTTGTTCATCACCTTCGCCAGAAATTTCTCTAGTAACTTTGCCATTAGCTAAACCTTCTGTGCCAATTTCAAAAGTTGCATCATCGGTTTTAATCGTATGAGATTTAATTGTTTGACCGTCTTCGGCAAATTCAATTTGTTCTAGAGAACCTTCTTTTTGTTTTACATAAGATACTGGCTTACCTTCTGCATAGGTTATTGTTTCAAGAGAATTTTCTTTTGTATTTTTGATTTCACGACGAGAAGAAACACCTTTGTCATCATACAAAATTGTTTCAATAGTGCCTTCTTCTTCGTTTGTAATTTCTTCTTTTTCTAGCTTGCCTTCAGCATTTCTAGTTTGAACTGTTTTTATACCGCCACTAATAGTAGTTAAAATTTTTGAGCCGTCTTTGTTAATTACTTCTTGAGCACCGTCTTCGTATGTAACAATACGTTTATCGCCTTCAACAACAGAAGATTTTACGTCTGTTGAACGGCTCCAGTTTTGTAATGTATTTGCAAAATTATATAAGTCCTCTGCCTTAACTTTAGTTTTATCAGCAGGTTGACCTTGTTGTTTTCTAGTCGCATTTTGAGTAGCTTGTTCTTGCTTGATAAGTTTTCTTGTTTCAGATTCGTCTAAAATAGAATCTTCACCCGCAGCTTGAGTTAACTTATCCTTGAAAACATTTACTTCGTCCTCGTCCAAAACACTGTTTTTATTGGTATCACAAGAATTAAAGATACTAAGCATTGCTTGATTATCTTTAAATTCAGCAGAAGTAATACCAGATTTAACCTGATTTAAGTTAAACGTTACATTCTGTTTTTTACCTAATTGTAAGTGTTGATCGCTACTCATAAAATTAAAATAGTACTATAAGCTTGTAATTACATGTATTTTAACGTCTTAAAATTGCAAAAATTGCGTAAATATTCAAAATTTAATATATTTTATGTAGTTTTTGTAACATGAAAAAAGAGGCATTTAAGCCTCTTTTAAAAAAACTATTTTGTTGGAATTTCTCTTTCGTTATCAAATTTTCCAACACGTGCGCCCATCATATCAAACTGTTGTCCGCCACCTTTCCAACCGTAAAGTGGATTACACTCACCAGTTCTCAATTGAGTACCAGCAGGTAGTGTACAGTCGCACATATATTTTGGAACTTGAGGAAGTGCAAATTTGTCAGCAATTTGTTCTGGAGTAAGACCTTTGATATCATCATATTTCATTACCCAAGAACCGTACATGCCTGAATTTTTGCCGTCATAAGTTCTTACAAATTTTGTATCTTTAGTCAATTCAATGATTTGAGCCTTTTGATTTGGCTTATAAGGAGGATCTGTATATCCTATTCCTTTCCAAAAATCATTAGATTCTTCAGTTGTTTGCTCACCGATAATTTTGTATTTACCTTCAATTTGATACTCATTGCCAGCTTGCTTTACGCTCATTGTTCTGCAAATGTTAGCCATTGCCATATTTCTTATTGCAGAATTGGCATCTTTAGAAACAACGTCAGTTTGGTTTGCGATAGCTTTGTTATCTTTGATTGCTTCTTTTTTTCGTAGTTCTGGAGCTTTTGTACCAGTAAATGCGATTTTTGAAATTTCCATATTTATATAAAAACATGTTTTTCAAAATAATTGCCATGGTTTATAAATACTAAGCTTTGCCTTCAACTTTTAAATCAACAATTTGACCACCTGCGGTGAAAAGAACGGAGTAAACAACGCCTTGCATTGTAATTTTTCCAGAGCCTAAATATTCCATAGCGCAGTCAACACCAACATCCGCAATACCAGATAATGCAATATCTGTAATTTGTGCAGCTTTACCTGACATTTTTGAAATTGGAGATACTAGGGCTTCAATACCCTTATAGCAAAGTTGGTTTGCAATCGCAGTAACACCGTCAATTGCAGTCCATTTTAAAGTTTCTTTTAATTCTTTTTCGGTCATACCTTGTTTTGACGCTAATCTGTCAGAGCCATAAACAATCAAGTCAGCAGCTGAGTGCATTGCAGCAATTTTTAGAGTTGGAATAATACCAGTACCCGCAGTTAACAACCAAATTGGAATAGACGCTGCACTTAAAACACCGTCTTGAATTAACAATTCAGCCCACATTTGCGAAGCTCTATAGTCTTCAACTCGTTTTGCAATATCGTTATCTACACCAAAAGCTGCATAGTAAGAATTATCATAATCTTTTTTCAAATCTTGCAAGTTTTGTTTGCCTAACGCATTTTTTGTATTTTGATTTAAGCGTTTTGCATATTTATTAGCCATTTTTTGAAGAACTTGATATTTTTCATTAAGTGAGGATTTTTCATTAATTTTATAATCCTTCATTGTTTTCTTAAGTTCTTCACTACCCTTTTGAACATTTCCTTTGCCAATAAATTCAGCAAATGCTTTGAAATTTCGGTCATACATTTGTTGTCTAGTTTCAGCAACAACAGGCATTGCACAAGAATGAGAGTACAACAACTTGTCAGCTAAAGGTTTTCCTTTAACCAAGTCTGAAACTGAGTTTTTGAAGTTATGTTCAACAGTTGTGCATAACGACGCCAAAACAAATTTTTCTTCTTTTTCTTGATATTTTGCGATTAATTCTGGGTCGTAGTTTATGTTAAAGATTTCTTTAAATTTATTATTATATTCTTTAGTGCCTTTAACTTTGTCTAATTCTGCCACTTGTTTTTTAAACTTGTCAATGTCATCTCTAACCAAGCCAGCTTGATTTTGAGAGCCCCATAATTTGCGAATAGATTCACCAATTTTTGCACTCCAACCGTCATAATCTTGTTGTGCTTTCAAAGATTTTTCAGCTTTTTGTGCCGTTTTTTGTAAAATTTTTGTTGTATAGGTTTGAGTTGTTTTTATATCTGCTAATTTTAATTCATTACGTTCTGTTGGGGTAATAGAAGCCTTGTTTTCAATTGCTTGAACAAAAGCGCCTGAAATTTTATCCAATTGTTTTGCTTTTACTGGCAACAATACAGTATCAAATTGGTCGTCTAACTCCTCGTCAAAACGTGATTTATAGTGTTCTGTTTGAACACCAACACGTTTGCCAACGTTAACCAATCTATCAACAATGCCATTAACCGCATCTTTTCTTGTTTCTTTAGAATTACCAACCTCTGCACAAATTGCACCTATCAAGGAACGTTTTGAAGGCGTTTTGCTAAAGGCTTTTATAGTAGGAACAACGTTTTTATCGTCAATTTTTGCGTAAGCTTTTTTAAAGTCCTCAGAAGAAACGCCAGCAATATTTGTTTTTAAGGCGCATCTAAGTTCGTCTGCTATCTCTTGTCCTTGTTCAAAACGGTTTAATTTTTTTGCACCGAAAGAAATGTTTGAAATCTTGTCAATCAGTGAATTTGTAGGAATATTTTTTAATTCAAAAGTGTCTTTTTGTAAAATTGGTTTAATAGGTAGTCCAGACACTGAAAAATCAGGTTTCGTCATTTCGAACCTGTTTTTAATACTAATATTCTTAGTAACAATTGGATTAATTTTTAGCATGCAAAAAACGATATTCCTACCTATGGCATGATTAAGTACCCTAAAAAAATTTGTTGCGCTTTTATCACGATTTTATTACAAATTTGTTACATTACTGTTCATTTAGCTTAATTTAGGTATGATATACTATTAAAAAGAGGTTTATATGTTCAAACGCAAATGTAAAATAACTTTTATAGCACACGGCTCAACAATTTATTCTGAAGAAAATAGAATATCTGACAAGCTTGAATATCCACCATTAAACGAAAACGGCGAAGAAGAAATTCAAAAAATTGTTGAATTTATTCAAAAACGTGGAGTTAAAACAAACAAAATTTATACAAGTCCTGCGCTTTCTTGTGTTCAAAGCGCGGAAATTCTTGCAGAAGAATTAAAACAAGATTTTGAAGTAATTGACGAACTAACAAACAGAAAGTTCGGGATTTGGAGTGGATTGACTTTCCACGAAATAGAAAAAAAATATCCTGAAATGATTGATGATTTTCACAAAAATCCTCTTAGTTTTTGTCCCGCAAATGGTGAAGACATAAACTCTTTCGACGTTCGTGTAGATAAAATTCTTGGCAAAATAATTGAGCAAAATATCAGAGGTAGAATTATCATTGTAACTCACCCTGCAATTATTCAAGCTGCGATTAAAAATGCTCTAAATATCCCAGCAGAAAATCAGCATAAAATCTACATAAAACCTGCTTCAGCAACCCAAATAAGCTATTTTATTGATTGGGCAAGCTTAGTTTATTCAGGATATGTGCCTGTTTAGGAGTAATAATGCTACTTTTTATAGTATCGCTTATTTTAATTTTCACATCAAGCTACTTTTTAGCCTCAATATTTGATTCTAAAACCGAAAAAGGGCTTGTTTATACATTTTTATTTGCGTTCGCACAAATAATTCTATGCACAGAGATTTTATCACTATTTAAACAGATAAAAGAACTGCCATTTATTAGCGTTAACGTAATATTTTTCATAGTCATATTCTTAATTTGGAAGAAATTTAATTCCCCAATTTGGAAATTCGACACTAAAGATTTTTTACGCAGATTAAAAAACTGCTTTAAACTGGATAAATCTTTACTTATTTTAGCAGTTTGTTGGGCTATATTTGCAGTAATTTCAATAGTTTTAATGGTTTTAGTACCGACAATAACTGGCGATGGGCAATCTTACCACGTTACAAGATGCCTTTATTTCATTACAAACCAGTCATTAGCTCACTTTGAGTGTGCAAATATTCGATTAATAGCATTTCCTATAAACTCTGAAATTCTTTATACCTGGGTAATTCTATTCACAAATAAATTCTTTTGTCTAGGTATTTTCTCATTTATAGGGTATTTATTAACTTGTTTTAGCTCATATAAAATAATTCGTTTCTTCGGTTTTTCAATGCGAAAAGCGCTTTGGACAGTGCTTATATTCAGCTCATTTGCAAACATCATAATTACTTCAATAGAAACTGAAACAGATTTAATCATCTCTGGCTTAATCTTACTTTCAATATACCTGTTCTTGGAAAGCTTAAAAACAAACTCCAACAAAACACTTTTGGTTGCATCACTAGCTTATGCTATTGCAGTTGGTGTAAAGACGACCGCTCTTTTAATGAGTCCTGCGCTATTTATATTACTGCTTATATTCGCGATTAAATATTCAAAAATCAAGCACTTTGCAAAATTTTTGGCATTTTCTTTCGCCAATTTCATGATATTTTCATCGTATAACTACATTTTAAATTTTCTTGATTTCGGTAACTTTTTAAACTCTGGAGCAAATTGCATTATTCACCAAAACAATTTTGGTATCAAAGGAATGTGCGCAAGCTTAGTAAAATATTCAAAAATGTTTTTAGATTTTTCAGGTTGTGAATGGAACGAATATATAACAACTCAACTCGATGATTACTATTCAAGATTACAAACTTTATTACATTTACAAAATATTCCTGACGGAATGTGTTCTTCTGACAAATTCATCTTTAACAACTCTTTAATTGGTATAAACGCAGGATGTGGACTTTTAAGTTTTCTACTTGTCCTACCTTGTTTTATTTGTTCAGTTATCACTCCGATTTTTCAACGTAAGAAAAAGACTGTTATAGTCGGAATATTTGGTTTAATGCTAGTGATTAACCTAATTGTATTCT